>NZ_JASGBW010000040.1:0-39586 GCF_030053215.1 Stenotrophomonas sp. PFBMAA-4
AGGTCGCGGTGAGTAGCCTGCCGCCGGCCGCGCCGCCGGTGCGCAGCGTCGCCGCCGCGCCCGTCGCCGCCGCCACCCCGCGTGCCAGCACGACGCCGGTGCGCAGCGCGCCGCCCGCCGCCCCGGCCCCGACGCTGTCGCAGCAGGTGGTGGGCGCGGTGATGGTGCAGGTCGCCAGCTTCTCCAGCCGCGACAACGCGACCCGCGCGATGGGCCAGCTCAACGCCGCCGGCATCGTCGGCGCGACCATCAGCGACATCGCCGCTGGCGGCCGTACCCTGTTCCGCCTGCGCGTACCCGCCAGCGACCATGCCAGTGCCGCGGAACTTGTCGGCCGCATCGCAGGTCTTGGCCTGGGGTCGCCGCAGATCGTCAAGGATTGATCCGCCCGGGCCGGTGCTGCCGGCCCCTGCCACACCGGCCTTACAATGGCCCTTCGTACCATCCTCCATTCTGGCCGTCCCCTGGAGCCTGCAGTCCAATGAATTTCCGTTCCGCCGCCACCGCCCTGGCCGCCACCCTGGTGGTTGGCCTGGCTTCCGCCCAGACGCCGCTGCCGACCCCGGCCACCCCGGCGCCCGCTGCTGCTGCCGCCCCGGCGGTCGTCGCCACCCCGCCGGCCCCGGTGCCCAGCACGTCCAAGGCCTGGATCCTGATGGACTACGCCACCGGCCAGATGCTGGCGGGCGAGAACGTGCATGAACAGCTGGCCCCGGCCAGCATCACCAAGGTGATGACCTCGTATGTCGTGGCCGCCGAAGTCAAGAACGGCAAGGTCCGCGCCGACGACCAGGTGATGATGAGCGAACGCGCCTGGCGCGAAGGCGGCGCCGGCACCGACGGCAGCTACAGCGGCTTCCCGGTCAACCAGACCGCGCGCCTGGAAGACATGGAAAAGGGCATGGCGATCCAGTCCGGCAACGACGCCGCGATCGCCCTGGCCGAGCACGTGGCCGGCAGCGAGGAAGCCTTTGCTTCGCTGATGAACAGCTACGCTGCCAAGATCGGCATGAAGGATTCGCACTTCGTCAACGCCCACGGCCTGAGCGCCGAAGGCCACCACAGCACCGCCTACGACCTGGCGCTGCTGGGCCGCGCGATGGTGCGTGACTACCCGGAAACCTACGCCTACAACAAGGTGAAGGAATTCCAGGTGGGCAACATCAAGCAGCCCAACCGCAACCTGCTGCTGTGGCGCGATGGCAGCGTGGACGGCATCAAGACCGGCCACACCTCCGAAGCCGGCTACTGCCTGATGAGCTCGGCCCAGCGCGGCGACCAGCGCCTGATCGCCGTGGTGCTGGGGGGGGCGTCGGAAAAGCAGCGCGCCGATGACAGCCTGGCCCTGCTCAACTGGGGCTTCCGCTTCTTCGAAACCCACCGCCTGTATGAGCCGGGCAAGGCCGTGGCCGAGCACAAGGTGTGGAAGGGTGCCACCGACAAGGTGCAGCTGGGCGTGGCCCAGCCGATGCTGGTGAGCGTGCCGCGCGGTCGCTACAACGACCTGAAGCCGAGCATCGACGTGCCCAAGACCCTGGAAGCCCCGTTCACCGCCGGCCAGCAGATCGGCACCGTCAAGGTGACCCTGGATGGCAAGGTCGTGGCCGAAGCCCCGCTGGTGGCTGTGGCCGCCGTCGAACAGGCCGGCTTCTTCAAGCGCCTGTGGGACAGCTTCTGGATGTGGTGGGAATCGGAATGATCCACGCCCTGGCGTGGTGAATGAAAAGGCCGGCGAAAGCCGGCCTTTTCTGTTGGTAGTGCCGGCCGCTGGCCGGCTCCTCATGAACCGGTCCGGAGATGCCTGCAGCCGGCCAGCGGCCGGCACTACCAGCGAGAGTGCCGACCAACGGTCGGCACCTACCTACATCGAGCGGCTGATGGTGAAGCTGCCGAACACCGGGGCTTCGCGCTGGCCGTTGAACTCGCGGGTGCTGTGGTAACGGGCCATCGCGAACTTCCAGCGGCCGCGCATCACGGCGATGCCGTAGCCGCCGTAGGCCACCACGTGGCGCTTGTCGACGCTGTGGCTGTCGCGGAAGGTGTTGCCGTCCAGGGTAATATCGCGGATCACCCAGGCCGCATCGGTGGTGGCGAACAGGTGCCACGACCAGCCGCTGGGCTTGCCGCCGCGGGTCGGGGCGGTGTTCTCGCCGGCCGGGCGCAGCGGGGTGCTGCCGAAGTCGTCGGGCAGCTTCCAGCCGAAACGCACTTCACCGCCGAAATTCGCCTTGGTTTCCAGGTTGCCGATCGAGCCGCCGTAGTGGCTGATCGCATCCCAGCCCCAGCCGCCGGCATTCACGCTGGCATCTCCCGGCCAGCGGCGCATGCGCTCGTGGGTGTACATCACCACCGGTTCGTTGTGCAGCTGGTTGTCCCAGCCCTGGAATTTCTCGTCGCCCAGCAGGTCATGCACCGCGTTCTGCACCTGCTTGCCCTGCGCCCACGGGCCAACCACGCCCAGGGTCAGCAGGGTGGTCTGCAGGCGATCGCCGCGGCGGGCGTTGTAGCCGAAGCTGGCCACCAGCACGCCGGCGTACGGGCGGTCGTCCTCGATCACGTCCTTGCGGGTGAAATCGGTGGGCGTGTAGATGCCCTGGCCGAGGCTGAAGATCATGTTCTGCTGCTCGAACTCACCCGGGTGCAGGCGTTCGAGGTGGCGGTTCACCCAGCGCGCCAGGCGCGGCAGGCAGGGATCATCGGTGTAGTCCACCAGGTTGGGCGAGACCAGGGTCAGCTGGGCGCCGTTGGTATAGCCCTGGTCCTGGTCCTTGGCGCCGAACAGGTCGTTGTCGACGCGGAAATTGACCTGCGGCGGGTGCTCACTCATCGCGTCGGGCCCGCACTGCTGGGCGGCATGGGCAGTGAGGGGCAGGGCAGCGGCCGCCAGCAGGCCGGTCAGGCCGAGGGTGGCGGCAGTACGCATGGATGGAATGATCATCAGGTCGTTGGTGTGTGAAGGTCGATTTATGCAACAACACGTTACTCCCGTCGGCGTGAGGGAACGAGCCTCCCGCCTTCACTTGTCTGTTCCGTAAAACGCACTTGTCCCTTCAGCGAAACTGGAGGCGGGCCCGGCGCAGCCTGAACCGGGGCGCAGCCTGCAACGCAGCGGCCTGCCGGTGCGGCGTTCGACCTTGATGAATACTCTTGGGTTTGTTGCCCTGCGGCCCGATAATGGGGGCATGGAAATCAAGTCCGACAACCCCGATCACGGCTTCCAGTTCCCCGGTCAGTTCGAGCTCAGCGCAATGGGCCCAGCCAACCGTGGCCTGGAGCAGGAACTTCCCCGCCTGCTGATTGCTGCAGGCGTCGATGTGGTGAACGAGCGCATCAGCTGGAAGCATTCATCCAACGGCAAGTACGTTTCGGTGCGCCTGGTGTTCCGGGCCGAGAACCGTGAACAGTACGACGTGGCCCACCAGGCCCTGCGCGACCACCCGGAAGTGAAGTGGACGGTGTAGCCACCAGTTGCGCGGCCGAACCTGCCCCCGGGCAGCGTCCGGCCCGCCCTGCAGTGGTGCGCGACCTCGGTCGCCAGGCCTATGAACCGGTCTGGCGCGCCATGCAGCGCTTCACCGACCAGCGGACCGACGACGATGCCGACGAGCTGTGGGTGGTCGAACACGATCCGGTGTTCACCCTCGGCCAGGCTGGCAAGGACGAGCACGTACTGGCGCCGGGCGATATCCCGGTGCTGCACGTCGACCGCGGCGGCCAGGTGACCTACCACGGCCCTGGCCAGATCGTGGTGTACCCGCTGCTGCGCCTGCCGCGGCTGGGCATCGGCGTGCGCGACTACGTCTGCCGCATCGAACAGGCCCTGATCGACACCCTCGGCGAATGGAACATCGGCGCCGAGCGCCGTGACGGCGCGCCGGGCGTCTACGTGGGCGATGCCAAGATCGCCGCGCTCGGCATCCGCGTCCGCCGCGGCTGCACCTTCCACGGCCTGGCCTTCAATGTGTCGATGGACCTGGAACCCTTCCACCGCATCAACCCCTGTGGCTACCAGGGGTTGCAGGTGACCTCGGTGGTAGACTTGGGTGGCCCGTCCGGGATGGACGCCGTCAAGCCGGTGCTGCTGGACCATCTGGCCCGCCAGTTTGGCCTTCTGCTGCAGCCCACGCCCGACCTGCCCGATCTTTCTGCGGCCGCCTGACCGCCCCCCGGAACTGCCATGACTGAGACCACCGCCCGCACCATCCCCCTGCAGATCGTGCAGGCCGAGCTTCCGTCCGCCGCGCCGCTGCAGGTCGGCGTCAAGCAGATGGGCGGGGACAAGATCAACCGTTCGCCGGTGCAGTTCGCCGACGCACCGGTGCTGCGCAAGCCGTCCTGGATCCGCGTGCGCATTCCTTCGGGCAATGCCGTGCAGAACCTGAAGGCCAAGCTGCGCGAGAACCGCCTGGTGACCGTGTGCGAGGAAGCCAGCTGCCCGAACATCCACGAATGTTTCAGCCACGGCACCGCCACCTTCATGATCCTGGGCGAGGTCTGCACCCGTCGCTGCTCGTTCTGCGACGTGGCCCACGGCCGCCCCAAGCCGCCGGATGCCAACGAGCCGGCCACCCTCGGCCAGACCGTGGCCGACATGGGCCTGAAGTACGTGGTGGTGACCAGCGTCGACCGCGATGACCTGCGCGACGGCGGTGCCCAGCACTTCGTCGACTGCATCACCGCCATCCGCGAGAAGTCGCCGGGCACCCGCATCGAGGTGCTGACCCCGGACTTCCGTGGCAAGGGCCGCATGGAGCGCGCGCTGGAGATCCTGGCGCAGAACCCGCCGGACGTGTTCAACCACAACATCGAAACCGTACCGGACCTGTACCGCAACGTGCGCCCGGGTGCCGATTACCAGTGGTCGCTGAACCTGCTGAAGAACTTCAAGGCGCAGCACCCGTCGGTGCCGACCAAGAGCGGCATCATGCTGGGCCTGGGCGAGGAGTTCGAGCAGATCAAGGCCACCATGCGCGACCTGCGCGCGCATGACGTGGACATGATCACCATCGGCCAGTACCTGCAGCCGACCGCGCACCACCACCCGGTGCTGAAGTACTGGACCCCCGAGGATTACAAGGCGCTGGAAGACTACGGCTACGAGCTGGGCTTCAGCCACGTGGCCTCCGGCCCGATGGTGCGCTCGTCGTACCACGCCGACGTCCAGGCCAAGGGCGCCGGCGTTTCCTGAGGCGGGTGCGGACCTCCGCACTGGTGGGTGCGGACCGTTGGTCCGCACGTCTTCGCCGGGCATGGCCCGGCACTACCGGTGGGTGCGGCCCTCCGCACCGGTGGGTGCGGCCCCCCTCACCGGTGGGTGCGGACCTCCGCACTGGTGGGTGCGGACCGTTGGTCCGCACGCCTTCGCCTGCATTCACAATTTGCTACACCGGCCCCGCTAGGCTGGATTTCCACCGAACGTGGCCGGGTGACAAACACGGCAACTTTCGGCACTGTCGTGGTGTCTGAACACCCTGCAGTCTCCCCCTTGGCAAGGCGCCTTCGAGCACGTTCATGAAATTCAAAGCCCCCGCATTCCTGATGGCCCTGGCGCTGGTCGCGCCGCTGGCGCTGGCGGCCAAGGCCGACTCGCCGGCGCTGCCGGCGGCCGCGACTGCCGACCAGGTCACCACCTCCAAGCTGGTCTACGGCCTGCTGTCCGACAGCCGCTACGCCTACCGGCCGCGCGCGCTGGACGAGGCCACCTCCAAGGACGTGTTCAAGCGTTATCTGGAAACCCTCGACGGCGGCAAGCAGTACTTCACCCAGGCCGACGTGGCCCGTTTCGCGCCGTTCCAGGCCGGCATCGCCAACGCCATCCGCGGCGGCGAACTGGAGCCTGCCTTTGAAGTGTTCGCGGTCTACAAGCAGCGCGTGGGCGAGCGCGTCGGTTATGCGCGCAAGCTGCTGAAGCAGGAGCCGGACTTCACCGCCGACGAGCGCTTCGAATACGACCGCAAGGACGTGCCGTGGGCGGCCAGCAACGCCGAACTCGATGAGCTGTGGCGCAAGTCGGTGAAGAACGACTGGCTGCGCCTGAAGCTGGCCGGCAAGAAGTCCGACGACATCCGCAAGACCCTGGACAAGCGTTACGCCACGTTGGAAAAGAGCGTCAACGAGCTGAAGGGCGAGGATGTCTTCCAGTTCTTCATGAACGCCTACACCAGCGCCGTCGACCCGCATACCGACTACTTCACCCCGCGCACTGCCGAGAACTTCAACCAGGCGATGTCGCTGTCGCTGGAAGGCATCGGCGCGCAGCTGCAGCGCCAGGACGACATGGTGGTGATCCGCGAGATCATCGCCGGTGGCCCGGCCGCCGTGGACGGCACCCTGAAGCCGGGCGACCGCATCGTCGGCGTCGGCCAGGGCAAGTCCGGGCCGGTGGACGATGTGATCGGCTGGCGCATCGATGACGTGGTGGCCAAGATCCGTGGCGCCAAGGACACGCAGGTCCGGCTGGAGTTCATCTCCGCCGAGGACGGCGTGGACGGCAAGCACCACACCCTGCTGCTGACCCGTCAGAAGGTGCGCCTGGCCGAACAGGCCGCCAAGGGCGAAACCATGACCATCCCGGGCAAGGATGGCCAGCCCGAGCGCAAGGTGGGCGTGATCAAGCTGCCGACCTTCTACCAGGATTTCGAAGGCCGTCGCCGCAACGCGGCCGACTACGCCTCGGCGACGCGCGACGTCGCCAAGCTGCTGGCCGGCTTCAAGGCCGACAAGCTGGACGGCGTGGTGCTGGACCTGCGCAGCAACGGCGGTGGTTCGCTGGATGAAGCCATCGAACTGACCGGCCTGTTCATCGAACAGGGCCCGGTGGTGCAGGTGCGCGAATCCGGTGGCCGCGTCACCGTCAACAGCGACCGCAACCAGGGTGTCGCCTGGGATGGCCCGCTGGCCGTGCTGATCAACCGTGGTTCGGCCTCGGCATCGGAAATCTTCGCCGGTGCCATCCAGGATTACGGCCGTGGCCTGGTCATCGGTGAAACCACCTTCGGCAAGGGCACCGTGCAGAACATCGTCGACCTGGACCGCTGGCCCAGTGGCGAGACCCAGCGCTTTGGCCAGGTGAAGCTGACCATCGCCCAGTTCTTCCGCATCAGCGGCAGCAGCACCCAGCACAAGGGCGTGGTGCCGGACCTGGCGTTCCCGGCCAGCGTCGATGCCACCGAGTTCGGCGAAAGCACCTACGACAACGCGCTGCCGTGGACCCGCATCGCGGCCGTGCCGCACACCCAGTACGGCAACTTCGCACCGCTGCTGCCCAAGCTGGAGGCACGCCACGAAGCCCGCATCGCCACCGACAAGGAATTCCAGTGGTGGAACGAGGACGTGCAGCAGTTCCGTACCGAAGCGGCCAAGAAGTACGTCTCACTCAACGAGGCGACCCGCCTGGCCGAGCGTGAGCGCCAGGACAAGCAGCGCAAGGACCGCCAGGTCGTCCGCAAGGAACTGGGCCTGGCCCTGGACCCGCTGGCCGATGACAGCAGCGATGACGGCCTGACCGGCAATGAGCGCGACATCGTCAAGGATGCCGCCCGCGAGAAGGCCGCCGAGAAGCGTCCGGACCCGCTGCTGCGTGAATCCGCCTCGATCCTGTCCGATGCGGTGAATCTGCTGGAAACCGACCGCCCGCTGTCGGCCCAGGTGCTGCCGCAGTCCACCGGCGCAGGCCGCTGGGCGGACTGATCCGCTGCTGATGTGAAGTTCCCCACGGGGCCGGCACTGCCGGCCCCGTTTGTTTTTCCGGCAGCGCCGGGCCATGCCCGGCGGACGTCCATGAACCGGGAGCAACGGGGGCCGGCGCATCGACCTGCCGCACACGGCCCCGGGTCTACCCTTGGGGCTTCCGTTCTCGCAGGAGTACCCATGCGGGCCTCCCGTCTTTCGCTGTCCCTGCTGGCCGTGGCCAGCACCCTGGTCCTGGCCGGTTGCGGTGGCCGGGCCGCCGACAACAGCCTGCTGCGCGAGTCCTTCGATTCGGGCGACACCTTCTCGCGCACCGTCGATGGGCGCCCGGCCGAGGCCTGTGAGGCGGCCCGCCGTACCCTGCTCAGCCAGGGCTATGCCATCGCGCGCGCCGACGATGGGCAGGTGGAGGGCAACAAGAATTTCCAGGTGCGCGAGGACGATCACGAGCAGCTGGTGCTGCGCATCTCCTGCGCGCCACGAGGCAGCGAGCAGGCGCTGGTGTTCGTCAGCGCCGTGCAGGACCGTTATGCACTGAAGAAGAGCCCGACCTCGGCCAGCGTCGGCGTGGGCGCACTGGGCTCGGTGTCGCTGCCGTTCGGCAGCAACGATGATTCACTGGTGAAGGTTGCCAGCAGCACGATCACCGATTCTGATTTCTACCGTCGCTTCTTCGACCGCCTGCACCAGTACCTGCCGGCGGCCGCTGCGGCCAAGCCGACGCCTGCGCCGGCCCCGCCACCGGCGGCGGTGCAGGAGCCGGCACCGGTACCGGCTCCGCCGGTTCCCGCCGCGCCCGCGACACCCGTACCCGAGCCCGCCCCGCAACTGCCCGCCCCGCAACCGGCGGCCGACCAGGGCTGACGGTGAAGGGCAGGGCGCTGGGGCTGGCCCTGCTGCTGGGCTGGCCCGTGCTTGGCAACGCCGCGGGCAGTGGCTGCGAGCAGGGTCTGCTGCAGCGGCTGGGCTGGCGTTTCGAAACCACGGCCGTCGAGGCGCCCCACATCCATGGCGGCCCGGTCTGCACGCGTACCTCGCTGCAGGCTGCGCAGCAGGCCGGCGACCTGCAGGTGCGCTGGCCCGCCACGATGACCGAGCAGGCGCGGCAGGCCGTGCTGCGGCGCCTGCTGGACGACCCGGCCACGCTCTGCGCCTACACCTTCGAACTGGGTGCGGCTGCGCAGCGCGCCGCGCGGGCATTGCAGGACAACCCCGGTTTCCGTTTCAGCGGCCTGCAGCTGGGCTGGATCGGCTTCGGCGCAGGCGGTGCACCCGTGCAGGGCTGGCGGAACACCCGCAGCTTCGGCCGCGGTTATACGCCGCTGGCCGGCAACAGCCGCGCGCTGGAGACGTTCTACACCGGCAACGTGCGCGCCGAATGTGGCGTCGGTCGGCAGGTCGCGCAGCTGGCCACGCAGCGCGAGCTGTACGGCGATGCCGCCTTCGATGGAGAATTCTCTGCCGATGAACTTTCCATCGGTACCCTGCTGGGCCTGCACGATACCGGCAGCATCCTGCTGGGCGCGGGGGCCGGTGAGTTCTTCGCCGATGGCAAGGCCGTGCGTACTGCCGCACGGGGGCGCAGCGCGTTCCTCGGCGTGCCCGGTTTCATCGAACACGTCGGCGACCGTTCGACGCTGGACGACCTGAGCAACCAGGCCGAGAACTTCATCGTCGTCGATGTCGGCGCAGATGCCGCGCAGGCGCTGGCCACGCATGGCGGGCTGGCCTGGTACGACCAGCGCAATGCCGAACTGTGGACGCTTGCGCAGGGCATTCCGCGGCTCGGCCGGCGCTACTTCGAGCGCCTGTTGTACGAACGTGATCCCGGCCTGCGCGCGCAGCTGGAACCCCGCTACCAGGCCACGCTGGCACGCATGGACCAGTTGCTGGACGATCCGTTCTACCAGCAGTTCGTGATCTATGTGCACCCACGCGGTATACGTCCCATCGGTTACCACATCATCCGCCTGCTCGACCGCAACCCACGCACGTCGTTTTCCATCGACCTGGCGTTGCACAATCTGCATACCACGCTCTATCGGCGCTGGCGCGAGGCGCAACTGCGCCACTGCGCGGCGACCGGCCGGCCAGGCAGCCTGACCCTAGACCCCAACTGAAGGTGAAACAATGGACATTGCAATGATCGGCCTCGGCCGCATGGGCGCCAACATGGCCCAGCGCCTGCATCGCGGCGGCCACCGCGTGGTCGGCTACGACCCGGGCGAAGGCGCCCGCCAGCGCGCCGCCGAGGCCGGCCTGGAAGTCGTCGATTCGCTGGCCGCGGCGGTTGCCGCACTGCCGGTACCGCGCGTGGTGTGGCTGATGGTGCCGGCCGGCGAAACCGTCGACCAGACGCTGGGCCAGCTGACCCCGCACCTGGCCGAAGGCGACATCGTCATCGACGGCGGCAACTCCAACTACCAGGACTCGATCCGCCGCGCCAAGGCGCTGGCCGAGGATGACCTGGGCTACGTCGACTGCGGCACCAGCGGTGGCGTCTGGGGCCTGCAGGAAGGCTACAGCCTGATGGTCGGTGGCGACGCCGCGGTGGTTGAACAGGTCGAGCCGCTGCTGCGCACCCTGGCCCCGGCCGAAGACCGCGGCTGGGGCCGTGTCGGCCCGTCCGGCGCCGGCCACTTCACCAAGATGGTCCACAACGGCATCGAGTACGGAATGATGCAGGCCTATGCCGAAGGCTTTGCGCTGATGGAGCGCAAGCAGGAGATGGAACTGGACCTGGCCCAGGTGGCCGACGTCTGGCGCCACGGCAGCGTGGTGCGTTCGTGGCTGCTGGACCTGAGCACCGAAGCGCTCAAGCGCAATCCCTCGCTGGATGGCATTGCTCCGTACGTCGAGGATTCCGGCGAAGGCCGCTGGACCGTCGCCGAAGCCATTGCCCTGGACGTGCCGGCCCCGGTGATCACCCTGTCGCTGCTGGAACGCCTGCGCTCGCGCGAATCCAATTCGTTCACCGACCGCCTGCTGTCGGCGATGCGCAACGAATTCGGCGGCCACGCCATCAAGAAGTCGTAAGCACCGCAATGGGGTCGGATCCCTTTCCGCAGGTAAGGGCTATGACCCCAACAGGATCGTTTCCACGTCATCCACGCATGGCGTGGCTCTACTGTGTCGACCAAGGTCGACACCTACCAGATCCGACCCCGTGCCGACCAACGGTCGGCACCCACCAAAGCAGAACGCCGTTCCGACAGATCGCAGGAAACTGTCGAAGGCGGGGTGGGTCCGGTTGAGGGGGTGTGAGCGGCATGGATGCCGCGACCAAGCCCCCATGGACGGGTTTACGGCGTCCCCCTCAACCGGACCCATCCCGCCATCCCACGGAATGCAGGCTTTTGACGTTGACGTTGACGTTGACGTTGCATCGAGCGGGTGCAGGGCGCAGCCCTGCCGATCACCCCAACACCACCCGCCGTCCCTCGCGCGCACTCACCATCCCTGCCTCCAGCAACCGCATCAGCTGCAGCGCCTGCACCGCACTCACCGTCGCCTCGCCCTCGCCACGCATCGCCGCCGCGAACTGTGCATACAGCCGCCGGTAGTCCCCTGGCAGGTTGTCCATGGTCGTGCGCTGCACGTTGTCCTCGGCATCGCAGCGCAACAGCTCGCCATGCCGCGGGTCGATGCCCCAGCCGGGGGCACCCGGTGCCACGCCGCGACGCAGCTGCGCCTCCTGCACGTCCAGGCCATGCTTGATCCAGCTGCCCTCGCGGCCATGCACCGCGAAGTGCGGCGTCGGCGCCGCCACCAGCGAACCGGCATGCACGATCGCGCGGTGCCGCGGGTAATGCAGCACGGCATGGAAATAGTCGACGCCGCTGCCGCCCTCGCGCTGCACCGCCAGATCGGCATCGATGGCCTGCGGCCAACCGAACAGCACCAGCATCTGGTCCAGCAGGTGTGGGCCGAGGTCGTACCACAGGCCGCTGCCGGGTCCTTCCTGTTCGCGCCAGCGATCGCGCACCTGCGGCCGGTAGCGATCGAAGTGCGCGTGGCACTCGGCCACCTCGCCCAGCGCGCCTTCGGCAAGCAGCGCCTGCAGGGTGAGGAAATCGGCATCGAAGCGACGGTTCTGGAACACCGTGACGATGCGCCCGGCACCGCGCGCGGCGGCCAGCACGGTTTCCGCTTCGGCCACGTCCAGCGCGAAGGGCTTGTCCACCAGCACATGCTTGCCGGCAGCCAGTGCGGCAATGGCCAGCGGCGCGTGCTGCTCGTTCGGCGTGGCGATCACCACCGCGTCCACCGCCGGGTCATCGAATACTTCCTGCGCGCTGGCGCGCACGTGCACGTCGCTGAAGCTGCGCAGCAGGGTGTCGCGCTGCGAGCTGACGATGCTGTGCAGGGCCAGCCCGGGCGTGTGCTGGATGAGCGGCGCGTGGAAGACGCGGCCGGCGAGGCCGTAGCCGATCAGGGCCAGTTGCAGGTCGGGGCGCATGGGGGGCTCCGCAGGGTGGGGGAGACAAAGCGTAGAACGTGGCTCCGGGCGAGGCAAAACTGAACCGTTACCGTTGCAGCCGGCGGGTTCACGGCAGCGTGACCAAAGCCCGACGCCTGCAACACAGGCGACTGTCCAGACTGGCAGCACATCCAGAAGGAGCACCGCACGATGAGCAACCTGACCCGTACCCTGATTGCTTCGTCCCTCACCCTGGGCCTGGCCCTGTCTTCCTCGGCCGTCATGGCCAAGGATCCGCCGAAGACCGACCACGCTGCGATGACCCACGCCGACCGCCACGACTCGAACGAGCCGGTGACCGACAGCTGGATCACCACCAAGGTGAAGGCCGACCTGCTGGCCAGCAGCAACGTACCGGGCACCGAAGTGAAGGTGGAAACGGTCAATGGTGTGGTCAGCCTCAGCGGCACCGTCGCCACCCAGGCCGAGAAGGACAAGGCGGTGACCACCGCCAAGGGCATCAAGGGCGTGACCCGCGTCGATGCCGCCGCGCTGAAGGTCAACGCTGCCGCCAAGCGCTGATCCCGGCGCTGGCCTGAAGTGGACAGGGGCGTCCCGCAAGGGGCGCCCTTCGTCGTGACGCCGCGCCGGATTCTCCCGGGCCGAACGGCTGCGCTATATTGGCCGCATCGCTTCGTTGACGATGGACCATGGCGCTGGTGTTCAGTGATGACATCTGGGACCGTTGGCGGCTGCCTGCCCTGGCACTCGCTGCTGCCGCGATCATCGTCGTTCCCTGGCTGACCCTGCGCCAGCTGCAGCAGGACAACGAACAGGCGATGGCCTGGGTCAACCACACCCAGGCGGTGGGCGTGGCCCTGCAGCAGCTGCAGACCGACGTGCGTGACGTGGAATCGGCGGCACTGACCCTGTCCAAGGGCGTGGATGCCCCCGGCCTGCACGAACGCATGGCCAAGGCCGAGCAGATTCCCGGGCGGCTGGCCGCGCTGGCGCGGATGACCCGCGACAATCCCGACCAGCTCGTCCGCATCGGCCGCATCGAATCGCTGCTGGAAGGACGCATGGCGCTGGCCCGCCAGCTCGCACGCTCGACCCCCAACACCGACCAGCGCGAGCTGGTGCAGGACCTGAGCACGCGTTACCCGATCCGCGGCCTGGTGGAGGAACTGCAGGCCAGCGAAAAGACGCTGCTGGCGGCGCGTGCCGAGCAGGCCGCGCGCCAGCGCAGGCAGACCGAACTGGTGTCCTGGAGTTCGCTGGTGGTGCAGCTGTGCCTGCTGGGCCTGGTGCTGTGGCTGCTGCAGCGGCAGATCGGCCGCCGCCTGCAGGCCGAGCGGCAATCGCTGCGCGCCGCCGCGCGTGCCGCCTCGGTGCTGCAGACGGTGCGCGAGCCCATCGTGCTGCTCGACCGCGACCTGCGCGTGCAGCTGCACAACACGGCGTTCGCCGAGCTGTACGGGCTGCAGGACGAGCGTGCCGATGGCACCCTGCTGGCCGATGTCGGCGAGGGCGCCTGGCAGGACCCGGTGGTGCGCCAGCGCCTGTCCGACGTGCTGCTGCGCGGGCGCGAGCTGTGGGATTTCGAGCTTGAACAGCGCACCGACGGCACGGTGCGCTACATGCTCATCAACGCGCGGCGCATGCCGTTGCCGGACACCGATGACGAAGTGGTGCTGATGACCATCAGCGACGTGACCGTGCAGCGTGCGGTGCAGTGGCGCGTGGAAGAACTGAACCGCCAGCTGGAAGGCAAGGTGGCCCAGGTCTCGGAGGTCAACCGCGAGCTGGAGGCCTTCAGCTATTCGGTGTCGCATGACCTGCGCGCGCCGCTGCGCCATGTCGCCGGTTTCTCCGACAAGCTGTCACGCCACCTGGGCGAGGGCGCTGATGAAAAGAGCCGCCACTATTTGGACGTGATCTCCGGCTCGGCACGGCGCATGGCCGCGCTGATCGACGATCTGCTGGTCTATTCGCGGCTGGGGCGCGCTGCGATGCGCCAGCAGGCGGTGGACATGCAGACGCTGGTGGCCGACACCCGCGCCATGCTCGATGCCAACCTGAAGACCGATGCCGAAGGCACCGGCGTGGCCCACCACGTTGAATGGACCATCGCGCCGCTGCCGATCGTGGTGGCTGACGAGAACATGATGCGCCAGGTGTGGCTGAACCTGCTGGGCAACGCGGTGAAGTATTCGGCCAACCGCGAGCCGGCGCGCATCCGCGTGGACTACCAGCAGCAGGCCGATGGCGGCCATCAGTTCACGGTCAGCGACAATGGTGCAGGCTTCGACATGGCCTACGCCGGCAAGCTGTTCGGCGTGTTCCAGCGCCTGCACAAGGCCAGTGACTACCCCGGCACCGGTATCGGCCTGGCCAGCGTGCGCCGCGTGCTGACCCGCCATGGTGGCCGCATCTGGGCCGAAGCCGCGCCCGATGCCGGCGCCACTTTCCACTTCCACCTGCCTCCTGCGCTGGACGCAGTCAACCAAGGGCCCTCCGCATGACCACGCTGCGCACCATACTCCTGGCCGAAGACAGCCCGGCCGACGCCGAAATGGCCATCGACGCACTGCAGGAAGCCCGCCTGGCCAATCCCATCGTGCACGTCGAGGACGGCGTGGAAGTGATGGACTACCTGCTGCGCCGTGGTGCGCATGCCACCCGCGAAGAAGGCCTGCCCGCAGTCCTGCTGCTGGACATCAAGATGCCGCGCATGGACGGGCTGGAAGTGCTGCGGCAGATCCGCGAGCACGAGGAGCTCAAGCGCCTGCCGGTGGTCATCCTGTCGTCCTCGCGCGAGGAAAGCGACCTGGCGCGCAGCTGGGACATGGGCGTGAATGCCTATGTCGTCAAGCCGGTGGACGTGGACCAGTTCTTCGGCGCGGTACAGACCCTGGGCAGGTTCTGGGCGCTGATCAACCAGGCACCGGAGGTCGAGTAAGGCCATGCCGCTGATCGGTCCGGCCCTCGGGGCGCTGCGCATCCTGCTGGTGGAAGATTCACCGGAAGATGCCGAGCTGATGTGCGAACAGATGCTCGAGGCGGGCCTGGATGCCCGTTTCGAGCGCGTGGAAAGCGAACCCGAGTTGCGCCAGGCGCTGGCCGGGTTCGTGCCGGACATCGTGCTCTCGGACCTGAGCATGCCGGGCTTCTCCGGTGATGAAGCGCTGCGCATCGTGCGCGAGACCGCGCCGGATGTTCCTTTCATCTTCGTCTCCGGCACGATGGGCGAGGAGAACGCGGTGGAGGCCCTGCAGAAGGGTGCCAACGACTACATCATCAAGCACCACCCGGCGCGGCTGCCGTCGGCGGTGGCGCGCGCGGTGCGCGATGCGCGCAGCGCGGTGGAGCGCCTGCGCGTGGAAACCGAGCTGATGCGTGCGCAGCGGCTGGAAAGCCTCTCGCTGCTTGCCGCCGGCCTCAGCCACGACCTGCGCAACATCCTGCAGCCGCTGCTGATCATGCCGGAGCTGCTGAAGGCGCGCACCGAAGACCCGCAGCTGCACCACCTGGCCGATGTCATCGCCGAGTGCGGCCGCCGTGGCCACGAGATGGCCGAGTCGATGCTGTCCTTCGTGCGCGGTTCGCGCACGCCCAGCGAGCGCATCTTCATCGACGATCTGTTCCAGGCCGTGGCGCTGCTGTTGCGCAGCAACGTACCCGAGACGGTGAGCCTGGAACTGGAGGTGCAGGACGAGGGGCTGGTGGTCGATGCCAACTACACCGAACTGCAGCAGGTGCTGCTGAACCTGGCGCTCAATGCGATCCAGGCGATGCCGCAGGGCGGCCGCCTGGGCCTGACCGCCGACCATGCCGGCGAGTACGACGGCGTGGACTGGCTGCGCATCGTGGTGGCCGACGAAGGCATCGGCATGGATGCCGACACGTTGTCGCACCTGTTCAACCCGTTCTTCACCACCAAGGCCGATGGCACCGGCCTGGGCCTGATTTCCTGCAAGCGCATCGTCGAAGGCGCCGGTGGCAGCATCCACGTCAACAGCCAGCTGGGGCAGGGCACGCGCTTCGAGCTGCGGCTGCCGATGCACGAGCGGGCCGAGGGCGGTGAACCGGTCGAACAGCTGGTGGCGCTGGGCAGTGGCCAGTCGATCCTGGTGGTCGATGGCGAGGCCACGCGCCTGTCGCTGCTGGGCAACGCGCTGTCCAGCCAGGGCTACCAGCTGCAGCTTGCTTCCGACGGCCCGGCCGCGCTGCGCTGGATGCAGCAGGAAGCCATGCCGGCGCTGGTCATTGCCGATGCCGGCTCCAAGCTGCTGCCGGCCAGCCAGCTGCTGGGCGAAATGGCCACGCTGGGGTACGCCGGCCCGGCCCTGGTGCTGGAGGAGGCGGCGGTGGAGCTGGATACCCGCGCCTTCCCGCCGGGCATCGATGTGCATGTGCTGCGCAAGCCGCTGCAGATGCAGCAGGTGTTCCGCGCCGTGGCTGAAGCGCTCGGCTGAGGCCGTCGCTCACCGCAATCCGGTAGCGCCGGGCCATGCCCGGCGGTGTCACGCGCCGGAGCCGGGCGCCTCCCACGGAAACCGCGGCAGGCTCGCCACCGCTTGTTCCAGACGCCGCGACCAGTTGTTGTGGATATCGGCATACAGCGGCGAATCGGCGGTGAAGCGCAGTTGCTGGCCGACCTGCAGTTCGCCCTTGCGCAGCAGCACCATGTCGATCGGCAGGCCCACCGACAGGTTCGAACGGATGGTCGAATCCAGCGACAGCAGTGCGGTGCGCGCGGCATCCTCCAGCCGCGTGGCCAGGCTGACGATGCGGTCGAGGATCGGCTTGCCGTACTTGGATTCACCGATCTGCAGGTACGGCGTCTCCGGCGAAGCGGCGATGGCGTTGCCCAGCGGGTAGACCATGTACAGCCCCGGCTGCTCGCCGGCGATCTGCCCGCCGAAGATCAGCGTGGCCTGGGTGTTGACGCCGTCGTGGCCGTGTTCGGTGTGCTGGCACTTCACCTGGCTGTCCACCAGCAGCGCGCCGACGTAGGCGGCGGCTTCGAACAGATGGCGCATCTGCCGCAGGTTAGGCGTGCGTTCTTCGGCGGCATCACGCTGCAGGCGCGAGACCAGCAGCTGGGTGGTGGCCAGGTTGCCGGCGGCCATCAGTACGAAGGTCGCCTCGCCGGGGTACTCGAACACGTGCAGCTTGCGGTGCACGCGGACATCGTCCAGCGCGGCATTGGTCCGGGTGTCGGCGGCGAAGACCAGGCCTTCGTCCACCTCGATTCCAACGCAATAGGTCATGTGGGTGTCCTATCATGTGCGTCCCGGATTGTAGGCAGGCCGCCGTGACGGCGGCATGCCCACCCCCCACCTGATCGCCGTCACCGGAACCGCATGACCACCGTGCTCCTGAGCCTGGGCAGCAACGTCCAGCCCCGCCGCTACCTCCACGCCGCGGTGACGGCCCTGCGCGAGCGCTTCGGCGCGCTGCAGGTGTCACCGGCCTATCGCACTGCCGCGGTCGGCTTCGATGGCCCGGCCTTCCTCAACAATGGCGTGGCGATCCAGACCGATCTGCCGCTGCAGGAACTGGACGACTGGCTGCATGCGCTGGAAGACACGCATGGCCGCGACCGCAGCGGGCCGCGCTTTTCCGACCGTACGCTGGACATCGACGTGGTGTTCTACGGCGACCTGGTGGTGGAAGGCCCCGGCCATCTGCGCATTCCGCGCCCGGAACTGAAGCACGCCTTCGTACTGAAGCCGCTGGCGGACATCGCGCCGGACTTCATCGATCCGGTGAGCGGCCAGGACCTGGCCACGCTGTGGCGGGCGCACAAGCAGCATGGTGAAGCCTTCGAGGTCGTGGACCTGGATCCCGGCGTGGCGGATTGACCCGACGCAGCCACCCATGGGGTGGCTCTACTGTAGAGCCACCCCATGGGTGGCTAAATGATCAGCTGACCGTACGCCCACCATCCACGCGCAGGGTGTGGCCGGTGACGAAGGTGGCCTCGGCCACCAGCCAATAGACCGCCTCGGCAATCTCCTCGACGGTGCCGATGCGGGCCAGCGGCGTGCGCGCCAGCAGTGCCTCGCGGGCGAAATCGTCCTTGCCCTGTTCCGGCCACAGGATCGCGCCCGGTGCCACGGCATTCACCCGCACCTTCGGGGCCAGTTCCAGTGCCAGCGAACGGGTGGCCATTTCCAGCGCGGCCTTGGCCATGGTGTAGGCGATGTGGTCGCGCATCGGGTCGGTGCCGTGCAGATCGGTCAGGTTGACGATGCAGCCCTGCTGCCGGCGCAGGTAGGGTGCGGCGGCCTGTGACAGCAACAGCGGCGCGCGGGCATTGACCGCGTACAGCTCGTCCATGGCCGCGACAGTCACCTGGCCCAGCGGGGTGGGGAAGAAGTTGGAGGCGTTGTTGACCAGCGCGTCCAGGCGGCTGAAGTGGGCCACGGCCTGTTCCACCAGATCGGACAGGGCATCGGCGTCGCGCAGGTCCGCCTGCAGGGCCAGCACGCTGCCGGGGCGGATGTTCTCCAGGTCGAACGCGGCCTGCTGCAGCTCGGCGCTGGACGTGTGGGCGTGCAGCACCACCGACCAGCCACAGGCGTGGAACTGGCGGGCGATGGCCGCACCGATCCGGCGGGCGCTGCCGGTGATCAGGGCCACGGGGGCGGTGTCGCTCATGAGGGTCCTCCAAGGCTCGGCTATCCTGTGCACCATTGTCACCGCATTCGAAGACACCATGCAGCCCACCTTCCCTCTGCCCGAAGCCGACGCCCTGGCCCACAGCGACCAGCTGGCGGCCGCCCTGCGTGCCGAAATCCTTGCGCAGGGCGGGGCGATCCCGTTCTCGCGCTTCATGGAGCTGTGCCTGTACGCCCCCGGCTGGGGCTATTACAGCGCCGGCGCCAGCAAGTTCGGCGGCAGTGGCGATTTCACCACCGCGCCCGAGCTCGGCAGCCTGTTCGCTGGCAGCGTGGCCAACGCGCTGGCCCCGGTGTTCGCCCAGCTGGATGCGCACGCGCGCATGCTGGAGCTGGGCGGCGGCACCGGCGCCTTCGCCGAGGCCGTGCTGCTGCGCCTGGCCGAACTGGACGCGCTGCCGGCGCGCTACGCCATCCTCGAGCCCAGTGCCGATCTGCGCCAGCGCCAGCAGCAGCGCCTGCAGCAGAACCTGCCGGCCGAGCTGGCCGGCCGGGTGGAATGGGTCGACCGCCCGTTCGACGATGACTGGGACGGCGTGGTGTTTGCCAACGAGGTGATCGACGCGCTGCCGACCCCGCGCTTCCTGATCAAGGACGGC
This sequence comes from Stenotrophomonas sp. PFBMAA-4, assembly GCF_030053215.1. NCBI lineage: Bacteria > Pseudomonadati > Pseudomonadota > Gammaproteobacteria > Lysobacterales > Lysobacteraceae > Stenotrophomonas > Stenotrophomonas sp. PFBMAA-4. Next base: position 19,398 of record NZ_JASGBW010000040.1, read on the forward strand.
GAGGTCTACGAGGAAACCGTCGAGCTGGATGGCGATGGCAACTTCATGCGCGGCGCGCAGCCGGCCGACGTGCTGCTCAACGGCGCGGTGCGGCACCTGGAACGCTATCTGGAAAAGCCCTTCGCCGATGGCTACCGCTCCGAAGTGCTGCCGCAGCTGCCGTACTGGCTGCAGGCGGTGGCCGGCGGCCTGCAGCGTGGCGCGATGCTGTTCGTCGACTATGGCTACAACCGCGGCGAGTTCTACCAGCACGACCGCGATGATGGCACCGTGCGCGCGTTCTACCGCCACCACGTGCACAACGAGGTGTACCGCTGGCCGGGGCTGCAGGACATCACCGCGTCGGTCGATTTCACCGCCATGGCCGAAGCGGGCCTGCACGGTGGCTTCGAGCTGGCCGGTTACTGCAGCCAGACCAGCTTCCTGCTTGGCAACGGGCTGGACCAGGTGCTGGTGCTGGCCGAGGAGCGTACCGATGAAGTGGGCCGCATCCAGCTGCGCGACCAGGTGAAGAAGCTGACCCTGCCGACCGAGATGGGCGAGCGCTTCCAGGTGATCGGCCTGCAGCGCGAGGTGGATTTCGAACCGGCCTTCGAGCTGGGTGACCTGAGCTGGCGCCTGTGAGTGCGGCGTTGCCGGTGATCAAGCCGCTGCGTCGCCCACGGCTGTGGACGGCGTTGTGGCTGCTGGCAGTGCTGGTGGTGATCGTGGTCTGCCTGATCCCGCCGCCGCCGATCGACCTGCCGCAGAACGGCGACAAGGTCGAGCATTTCCTGGCCTATTTCATCCTGTCCGGCAGCGCGGTGCAGTTGTTCCGCCGTGGTACGCCGCTGCTGTGGGCGGGCGTGGGGCTGGTGCTGACGGGCGTGGGCATCGAGTTCGCGCAGGGCGCGCTGACCAGCAACCGCAGCGCCGACCCGATGGATGCACTGGCCAACACGATCGGCGTGCTGTCGGGCCTGGCGACCGCCCTGACCCCGCTGCGCGACATCCTGCTGCGCTGGCGGGGCTGAGGGGCCTGTAGAGCCGAGCCCATGCTCGGCTTTCCCGTGAAATGCAGCCGAGCATGGGCTCGGCTCTACAGTAGATCCACGCCACGCGTGGGTGAAGCCTTCCAGTAGATCCACGCCATGCGTGGATGTCGTGCCGGTAGAGCCGAGCCATGCTCGGCTCCACCCGTTCCCGCGTCATTTCTGCAGCGTCATCTCATCCAGCACCCACATCGCCGGGCGCGTATCGCCGGTGAAGTTGATGCACAGATCGTCGCGACCCGAGATCCCCTTCGGCAGCGCCGCGCGCAGGGTGACAAAGCCATCGGCATCGGTGTTGGCCGGCAGCGGTACCTGGGCCACGACCTTGCCGGTGCAGTCACCGCGACGGACCAGCATCTCGCCGTTGCGGCTCCTGGCCTTCTCGAACTTGCGCGCGGGCTCGTCGTGGGCCAGCTGGAAGTAGTACGGAATGCGCCCGGCCCGCACTTCAACACTGCCGATGCCGTCCAGCTGTGCCGACGGCCAGCGCCAGCACGGCTGGAAGATGTCCACGGTGAACACCGTGCGTGCGCCTTCGCGCGGGCCGTCGTCTTCCAGGCGCAGCACCAGGCCCTTTTCGCCCACGCAGCTGCGCAGTTCCTGGCTGTGGCGGCTGAGCAGCGACTGCGCGGTGTACGACGCCACCGTCGGTGCGGCGGCCAGCGGCTGGCCCTGGAAGAACGCGGCCGCCTGCACGGTGGCCGGCAGCGGCTGGGTCAGCGGCTGCTGGTACAGCGGCGAGGACGCCGTCACCGGGCTGCCGTTGGTGCTGTAGCGCACTTCATAGCCCAGCGGGTTGGCCAGCGACACGGTCACCGTGTTCGCGGCGCGGTCGTCGGTATGGGCCACGCCCACTTCGAACGGTGTCTGCGCATAGGCCAGGCCCCAGGCGCGGTAGCGTTGCAGCTGCGCGGGCAGGCGGGCGAGGAAATCGCGGAAGTCGCGCTGCTCCGGCGTGCTCCAGCCGGTTTCGGCCACGGCGGCCAGGCGCGGGAACAGGTTGTGCTGCAGGCGTGCGTAGCTGCGCGTGTGCTCGGTGAACATGTTCGCCTGCAGGCCCAGGATGTGCCCGCGCTTGTCGGCGGCCAGCTCGGCCGGCACCGGCTCGAAGGCGTACAGCTTGGCCAGGTTGACCTGCGCCGGGCGGCCCGGCGGCTCGTTCGGCGAGCCGGTCTGCAGGTAATCCAGGTACAGGTGGCTGACCGGCGACATCACCACGTCATGGCCGCTGCTGGCTGCCGCCAGGCCGCCTTCGGTGCCGCGCCAGGACATCACCGTGGCCTGCGGCGGCAGGCCGCCTTCGAGGATCTCGTCCCAGCCGATCAGCCGGCGGTCGTGTTCCTCCAGGAAGGTCTCCAGGCGCTTGATGATGTGGCTCTGCATGGCCATCTCATCCTTGATGCCCAGTTCGCGCATGCGCTGCTGCACCTGCTTCGATGCGATCCACTGGTCCTTCACCGCCTCGTCGCCACCCACGTGCACGTACTTGGCGGGGAACAGCTGGATCACTTCTTCCAGCACGTTCTCCAGGAAGGTGACGGTGCCGTCCTCGACATTGAACAGGTTCGGGAACACGCCCCATTCGCTGATCGGCTTCAGCGGCGTGCCGATCGAGCCCAGTTCCGGGTAGGCCGCGATCGCCGCCGTAGCGTGGCCGGGCACGTCGATTTCCGGAATCACCTGGATATGCAGCTTGGCCGCATAGGCGATCACTTCACGGATCTGCTCCTGCGTGTAGAAACCGCAGTACGGGTATTCCTGCTTCGTCACCGGATCGATGCCGCCATCGCCGGCCGGCAGGCGGCAGCTGCCCACTTCGGTCAGCTTCGGGTAGCGCTTGATCTCCATGCGCCAGCCCTGGTCATCGGTCAGGTGCCAATGGAAGGTGTTGAGCTTGTGCGCGGCCATGGCATCGAGCACGCGCTTGATTTCATCCAGGCTCTGGAAGTGGCGTGCCGAGTCGAGCATGAAGCCGCGCCAGCTGAAACGCGGCGCATCCTGGATCTGCACGGCCGGCAGCACGCCCTGGCTGCCGCCGGTGGCCAACTGGGCCAGGGTGGTGGCGCCGTAGAACAGGCCGGTCTCGTTGCCGGCCTGCACCAGCACGCCCTGCGCGGTGCTCTCCAGCGTGTAGCCCTCGCCGCTGTCGCGGAAGGTGGGAATGATCTGGAAGCGGATGCCGCCGGCCTTTGCCGCGGTCTTGCCGCTGGCCAGCGCCAGGCGCGGGCCGCCACTGCGGGCGAGCAGATCGGCGAACTGGGCTGCCACGCGCTGCTCGGCTTCGCTGTCGGCGCGCAGGGTCGTGCCTGCGGCCACGGTGATGCCGGCGCCATTGCCACGCTGCACGTTGGCCGGCGCGGGGATCAGCATCAGGCTGCCGGCGCGCAGCTGCGGGCCGGGGCCGGTATCCAGTGCCGGCAGATCGGCAGCCTGGGCGGCGGCGGGAAGCAGCGCCATGCCCAGCAGCATGCTGGCAAGGGGGAACGGTCGCATCGTCTCACTCCTGTGGTGGGCGGCTCGCTGTGCCGCGCGTGGCCGCCGCGCAGGCGGCGATTCCGGTCTCCCATCGTACGACGGGCCCGGAAATCCGGGCCCGTCGCGATGTGCAGCTGGTGCAGTCTTAGAACTTGAAGTGCAGGGTGGCCATGTAGCGGCGGCCGCTCTTGTACTTGCCAGCCAGGTGTTCCTTGTCGCCCAGGTACTGGAAGTAGGTCTCGTCCAGCAGGTTCTGCGCGTCCACCGTCAGCGACCAGTTGTCGTTGAAGGTGTAGCCGAAGCTGGCACCCAGTTCCGCGTAGTCGTCCACGCTGGACGGGGCGGCACCGGCCACGTAACCACCGGCCAGGTAGCTGTCACGCCAGTTGTAGGTCAGGCGCGCATTGATCGGGCCCTTCTCGTAGTACGGGCTGAAGGCAATGGCATTGCGCGACTGGTACGGCAGCGGATCGCCGGTGTTGTTCTCACCATTGGCGTAGGTGTAGTTGGCGGTCAGGCCGAAGCCGCTTTCGCCGAAGGGCTGCTGGAAGCTGATGTTGAAGCCCTTGACGTGGCCGCTGCCGGCGTTGCGCGGGCGCTGGATGCTGTAGTCGCAGTAGCCGTCGGCGGTGCAGCCGTTGGTACCGACGAGGTTCGCCCAGGTGGCCGGCGAGGTATCGCGGATCGAGTTGTACTGGCGCTCGATCGTGGCCGAGGTATCGATGTAGTTGTCGATCTTCTTGTAGAACACCGACCAGGCCACCACCGCCTGCGGCGCGTAGTAGTACTCGGCCGAAGCGTTGAAGTTCCACGACTCATACGGCGACAGATCGGCGTTGCCGCCCGAACCGGTCAGGGTGGTGTCGTTGAGGAAGGTGTTGTTGACCATCTGGTTGTACGGCGCCCAGGCGATCACCTTGGCCGCGGCGAAGCGGAACACCCAGTCGTTGTCGGTGTCCCAGGCCACGTTCAACGACGGCAGCACGAAGTCTTCCTTCTTCGTGCGGGTCTGCCACTTGCTGTCCAGGTCGGTCAGGGTGGGCGTGCCGCCGTAGACGAAGCCGCTGCCTTCGGTCTTGGAATCGACGTAGCGCACGCCCAGGTTGCCGCGCAGCGGGCCGTTGGAGAAGTTCAGCTGCGCGTAGGCCGCGTTGTTGGTCTGGGTCAGCGCCCAGCTGTTGTTGAGGTAGCTGGCCGGATCGGGGTTGCTGTAGTCGATCGGGCTGTTGCGCACCCAGTTCAGCACGTTGTTGCGGCCGGCCTGCACGTGGTGGCCCTGGTCGCTGGTGAAGCCCTGGATGTCGGTCAGGCCGATGGTGCCCACGTCGGCCAGCGTGCCCGGGGTGACGCCGCCGTACACGTTGAGGGTGAAGGCCTCATCGTGCTTGCCGTGGCGCACGCCGAACTGCAGCTGGTTGAAGATGCTGTCGAACTGGACGTTGAAATCAAGCTGGGCGTAGGTGTCCTTGCTCTCGGTGGAGAACACGCCGTTGTTGCCGAACCAGCCACCGGCCGAGCCCCAGTTGGCCGGGTCGCGGGCGCCTGCCGGGTCATCGAAGGTGATGCCCTTGTCCATGTTCCAGCTGTAGCCGCCGTTGTAGAACGGCTCGATGAAGTACTGGGCCAGGTTCTTGTTGTCGGACTTGCTCTGGCCGGCCTGGCCGGTCACGCCCCAGCTTTCGCCCTTCCAGGCGCCGCGCAGGTCCACGCCCTTGGTGACCACTTCGGACAGGCGCACGTTGTTGTCATAGATCAGCGTGCCGCTGTTGGCGATGGCGCTGGGGTTGGAGTGGCCGCTGGTGGCCACGCCATTGCGCACGTCGCCGAGCTGGTTGACGGCGTTGACGGTGCCCGGGTTCCAGGTCAGGAAGGAATAGAGCGACTGGTTGTAGTTGTCGAACTTTTCCTTGATGTACATGCCGCTCAGGTTGAACTCGAGCTCGTCGGTCGGCTTGAACTGCAGGTTGACCACGGCGCTGTCACGCTTGCGTTCCTGCTGGAACCAGGCGGCGTTGAACGAGTTCGGCACGTCCACGTCGGCGGCCACGCCGGTGGCGTTGGGGAAGGTGCTGGCCTTGGTGTAGCCGAACACTTCCTTGCCCTGGCGGTCGACGGCTTCTTCGTAATGCTGCGCCGACACGGCCACGCCGAAGGTTTCGTCGTTGTTCTTCCAGCTGTACAGCACGGCAGCGTTCGGCTTGCCTTCGCTGGCCTGCTGGCTGTAGCTGTAGCCCACCGAGGCGGCCACTTCGTTCTGCTTCAGGTCCAGCGGCTGGCGGGTGTGCATCAGCACGGTGCCGCCGAGGCTGCCTTCGGTCAGTCGCGCTTCGGAGGACTTGATGATCTCGGCGCGGCCCAGGATCTGCGGGGCCAGCAGCGTGTAGTCGAAGCCGCGGTTGGGCTGCTCGCCATACAGCCAGATGGCCTGCGCCACCGGGTGGTTGTCGAGGAAGGACAGGTTGAGGCTGGGGTCGGTGCCGTCGATGCTGACGCGCTCGCCCTGGCCGAAGCGGCGGTCCAGGGTGACGCCCGGGATCTGCGACAGCGCTTCAGCAACGTTGGTGCTGGGGAACTTGCCGATGTCCTCGGCGGTGATCGCTTCGGACACACCGACGTTGTTGCGCTTGGTGTCCAGCGACTTTTCCAGGCTGGCGCGGATGCCCACCACCTGCACGGTGTCCAGGTCCTGCGGGGTGGCCTGCTGGGCGTGCGCCGAGAAGGCGAGGCAGCCGACGATGGCTGCCGAAAGCAGAGTCTTGCGGGTGTTCATGATGTCTCTCCTCATCACTGATGTGCGTTGTCGGCGGCGAACGAATGGCAGGTCATGCCTGGCGCCAGCAGGGGCTGCCAGGCGCGATGGTGCGATTCCAGTGCGTCGTGCGTACTGCGGTGCTGCGTACTGCTTGCTGCGTACTGCGGTTCAGGCGTTGGCGTGGAGCAGGAACCAGCTGGCGGCGCCGATGACGCCCAGCTGCCCGTGCTCGACCACCTTCACCGGGATGCGTGCCAGCGCTTCGCCCATCGGCCCCTTCTGCAGGTAGCGTTCGACGAAGGTGCTGGCATGCAGGTATTCGCGGATCTGCGGCAGGATGCCGCCGGCCAGGTAGACACCGCCCTGTGCGCCATAGAAAAGGGCCATGTCACCGATGGTGCTGCCGAGCAGGCCACAGAACACATCCAGCGCCTGGCGCGCCAGGGCATCGGTGCCGGCCATCGCTGCGGCGGTCACCGCATCTGGGCTGGCCAGTACCGGTGCCTGCCCCTGCAGCGCGCAGATGGCGCGGTACAGGTTCATCAGGCCGGGGCCGGACAGCGCGTGTTCGATCGACACGTGCGCGCGGTCGCGCTGCATGTGGCGGACGATCGCCATTTCCAGTTCGGTGCTGGCCGCCAGCGTCGGCTGGCCGGCTTCGGTGGGCAGGACCACCGGGCCGTTCGGGGTGGGGATCCACAGTGCGGCGCCCAGGCCGGTGCCGGGGCCGACCACCAGGGTCGGGCCGCGCGGTGCGGTTTCCGGGCCGCACAGGTGCAGCACGCCGCTGGCATCCACCTGCGCGGCGGCATAGGCCACCGCTTCGAAGTCGTTGACGATGTGCACGTGCTGCAGCCCGACGTCCGCTTCCACCTGGCGGGCCGACAGCGGCCACGGCAGGTTGGCGGTGATCACCGTACCGTCCTCGCGGGCGAAGCCGGCGGTGGCCACCACGCACTGGCTGGGCCGCGCGCTGTCACCGAGGAAGTCGGTGAGGATCGCGCTGAGGCCGGCGTAGTCGGCGTTGCGGTACTTGCGGTATTCCAGCAGCTGCACCGGATGTGCCTCGTCTCCGCTGGCCTGGGCCCGGGCCACGCGCACATGGGTGCCACCGACGTCGGCGGCCAGGAACGAGGGCGCGACTCGGGACAGGACATGGGCCGGGGCGGGGTGGCTGGCGGTCACGCGGGCTCCTGCTGCAGGTGAGGGCCGGACCCACGAAAGGCCCGGCGATTGGGCGGAGTCTGTAACTGCGCTGACAACGATGTCAACGAGTTCGTGACACTTTCGTTGCTGCGCCGCAACGAATGAGAGACACGGTAAACGTTTACATGGTCTTGACCTGGCGTTAACCCGGAAGCCGTTGCGCCATGGGCCTCTAGGGCCAGAGCGCATTCAGCGCGGATCGCGGGTGTCGCCTTGCGCAGTGCAGCACGGCCACATCGGGCCCGTGCAATCAAGTTGACAAACCGCTGTGGTCCATCGAAAGAATGTGACAACGTTGTTCCCAGCCACTCTCCGACACCGCCTTCTGCGGTGGTCGCCGCAGGAGCCCACCCGATGTCCGCCGTCACTGCTGCAAGCGCGCGCCCGAACGTTGCCGCCTCCATCGCCATCGTCGGCGTGCTGTTCTTCCTGATCGGCTTCTTCACCTGGCTCAACGGCCCGTTGATCACCTTCGTCAAGCTGGCCTTCGAGCTCAGCGAAGTCGGTGCCTTCCTGGTGCTGATGGTGTTCTACCTGTCCTATTTCTTCCTGGCCCTGCCGTCGTCGTGGATCCTGCGCCGCACCGGCATGAAGAAGGGGCTCAGCCTGAGCCTGCTGGTGATGGCCGGCGGCGCGGCACTGTTCGGTGAATTCGCCACGCAGCGCTGGTACCCGGGCGCACTCGGTGGCCTGTTCGTGATCGGCAGCGGCCTGGCCCTGCTGCAGACCGCGATCAATCCCTACATCTCCATCCTCGGCCCGATCGAAACGGCCGCGCGCCGCATTGCGCTGATGGGCATCTGCAACAAGATCGCCGGCATGCTGGCACCGGTGCTGATCGGCACGCTGGTGCTGCATGGCATCGGCGATCTGTCGGCCACCGTCGCCACTGCCGACGAGGCCACCAAGGCGCAGCTGCTCAACGAATTCGCCGCCAAGATCCACGCGCCCTACCTGGCCATGGCCGGTGTGCTGGTGGTGCTGGCGGTGGCGGTGCTGTTCTCGCCGCTGCCGGAAATCAAGCCGTCCGAAGCCAATGCCACGCCGAAGGCCGCGGGTGCTGCCGAACGCCGCAGCATCTTCCAGTTCCCGCACCTGTGGCTGGGCGTGCTGTGCCTGTTCGTCTACGTCGGCGTGGAAGTGATGGCCGGCGATGCCATCGGTACCTATGGCCACGGCTTCAACCTGCCGCTGGACCAGACCAAGATGTTCACCTCGCTGACCCTGTTCGCCATGCTCATCGGCTACGTGGTCGGCCTGCTGCTGATTCCGAAAGTGGTGTCGCAGTCGCGCTACCTGACTATTTCGGCGGTGCTGGGCGTGCTGTTCTGCCTGGGCGCCTGGGCCACCCACGGCTATGTCTCGGTGGCCTTCGTGGCGCTGCTGGGCTTTGCCAACGCGATGATGTGGCCGGCCATCTTCCCGCTGGCCATCCGCGGCCTGGGTCGCTTCACCGAAACCGGCTCGGCCCTGCTGGTGATGGGCATCGCCGGCGGCGCGATCATTCCGCAGCTGTTCGCGGTGCTCAAGCAGCACATCGATTTCCAGCTGGTGTTCGTCCTGCTGATGGTGCCGTGCTACCTGTACATCCTGTTCTACTCGGTGATCGGCCATCGCGCCGGCCTGCCGCAGGACAAGGCCTGATCGGCGATGATGGACGGCAGCCAACCCCAGGAAAAGCCGATGCGCAGAGCGACCATCAAGGACGTTGCCGAAAAGGCCAAGGTCTCGCTGAAGACGGTGTCGCGGGTCATCAACAACGAACCGTCGGTGATGCAGGCCACCCGTGCGCGGGTGCTGCGGGCCATCGCCGAACTCGACTACGAACCCGATCCGTCGGCGCGCAACCTGCGCAGCGGCACCACGTTCGTCATCGGGCTGGTGTACGACAACCCCAACCCGTACCACATCATCGGCGTGCAGAACGGCGTGCTCGCCGCCTGCCGCGAAACCGGCTTCGGCCTGCAGATCCATCCGTGTGATTCGAGCTCGCCGATGCTGGCCGATGAACTGGCCGACTGGGTGCAGCGTTCGCGCCTGGCCGGGCTGGTGCTGACCGCGCCGATGTCCGAGCGCCGCGACCTGATCCAGACGTTGACCGCGCGCGGCATCAAGCTGGTGCGCATCATCGCCGCCACCGAGGATCCGGCCGATGGCGCCTGCGTGTTCGTCGACGACCGCGAGGCCGCCTACGAAGTCACCGAGCACCTGATCCAGCTCGGCCACCAGCGCATCGGCTTCCTCTGGGGTGGCTCCTCGCACCGGTCTTCGGGTGAACGCTATGCCGGTTACGAAGCCGCGCTGAAGGACTACGGCATGACCGTGGACAAGCACCTGGTGGTGCAGGGCGACTACACCTTCGACGACGGCTTCCGGGGCGCGCGCCGCCTGCTGGCGCTGCGCGAACCGCCCACCGCCATCTTCGGGTCCAACGATGAAATCGCTGCCGGCGTGCTGGCGGCAGCCAAGTCGGCCGGCATGAACGTGCCCTACGACCTGTCCATCGCCGGCTTCGAGGACAGCCCGTTCTCGCGCCAGTCGTGGCCGCCGCTGACCACCGCCAAGCAGGCCACCGAGGACATCGCCCGCCATGCCGCGCGCCTGCTGATCGCGCAGCTGCGCAGCGATGCCTACGACGATGCCCCCGCCGCCCTGCAGAACCAGGGCTTCGTGCCGCAGCTGGTGGTGCGCGGTTCCACCGCACCGATGCGCCCGGCCAGCGTGCGCCCCCTTCCTTCCGATCCCGCCTGAGTCCGCCATGTCGCTGTCCGACCCCACCGCCACCCTGATGTTCGCCGAGGCTGCTGAAGCGGCCGACGTGGTTGCCCGCCAGTTCGCCCGCAACCACGCCACCCTGGAAACGCTGGCCGCCAGCCTGCGCGCGGCACCGCCGCCGTTCGTGGTGACCTGCGCGCGCGGCAGCTCCGACCATGCCGCCACCTACGGCAAGTACCTGCTGGAAACCCAGCTGGGCCTGGTGGTCGCCTCCGCGTCGCCGTCGGTGGGCTCGGTCTATGCCGCGCCGCTGCACCTGCGTGGCGCGCTGTTCATCGTCATTTCGCAGTCGGGCAAGAGCCCGGACCTGCTGCGCAACGCCGAAGCGGCCAAGGCCGCCGGCGCGCGCGTGATCGCGCTGGTCAACGTCGAAGACTCGCCGCTGGCGCAGCTGGCCGACACGGTCATTCCGCTGCATGCCGGTGCCGAGAAGAGCGTGGCGGCAACCAAGAGTTACCTGGCCTCGCTGGCCGCGCTGCTGCAGCTGGCCGCGTACTGGAAGCAGGACAGCAGCCTGCGCAACGCGCTGGACCTGTTGCCCGATGCGCTGCGCGCCGCGTGGCAGTGCGACTGGAGCGCGGTGACCGACGGCCTTGTCGGGGCCACCAACCTGTTTGTGCTGGGCCGCGGCCTGGGCCTGGGCGCGGCGCAGGAAGCGGCGCTGAAGTTCAAGGAAACCTGCAGCCTGCACGCCGAGGCCTACAGCTCGGCCGAGGTCAAGCACGGCCCGATGGCGCTGGTCGACCGTGACTTCCCGGTACTGGCCTTCGCCCAGCCCGACGAGACTGGCGCCGGTACCCGTGCGGTGGTCGAGGAGTTCAGTGCGCGCGGTGCCCAGGTGTGGCTGGCCGGCGCCGGGGGCGACCTGCCGGTGGCCGTGGCGCCGCACCCGCTGTGCGCACCGCTGCTGACCGTGCAGAGCTTCTACCGCGCCATCAACGCACTGGCGATCCGCCGTGGCTTCAATCCCGACCTGCCGCCGCACCTGAACAAGGTCACGGAGACGGTCTGATGGCCACGGTCCTGCGCAACGCCCGCATCCTCACCGGCGATGATTTCCGCGACGACCTGGCGGTGGTGATCGAAGACGGCCGCATCATCGCGCTGCTGCCCGATGCCGCCCCGCAGCTGGGCCTGGCCGACGAGCAGGTGGACCTCGGCGGCGGCTGGATGCTGCCGGGCTTCATCGACGTGCAGGTCAACGGCGGTGGCGGTGCGCTGTTCAACAACACCCCGGATGTCGCCTCGCTGCGCACCATCGCGCAGGCCCACCGGCGCTTCGGCACCACGGCGATGCTGCCGACGCTGATCAGCGACGACGTGGCGGTGATGCGCGAAGCGATCGCGGCGATGCGCGAGGCGATCGCACAGGCGGTACCGGGCGTGATCGGCATCCATCTTGAAGGCCCGTACATCGCCCCGGCGCGCAAGGGCACCCATGACGCCAGCAAGTTCCGCGTGCCCGATGCCGAGGAAATCGCCCTGGCCGCCTCGCTGGACAACGGCGTGACCCTGCTGACCCTGGCGCCGGAACGCGTGCCACTTGAGACCATCCGCGCGCTGGTCGAGCGCGGGGTGATCGTCGCGGCCGGGCATACCGCAGGCACGTACGAAGAAATCCGCGATGGCCTGGATGCCGGCGTGCGCGGCTTCACCCATCTGTACAACGCGATGTCGCCGCTGCAGGGGCGCGAGCCCGGTGCCGTCGGTGCAGCGCTGGAAGACCGCGACAGCTGGATCGGCATCATCGTCGATGGCGTGCACGTGCACCCGGCCAGCCTGCGCGTGGCGCTGGCCGCCAAGCCGCGCGGCCGCCTGCTGCTGGTGACCGACGCGATGCCGCCGGTCGGTGCCGATGACCCCAGCTACGTGCTGTACGGCGAAACCATCACCGCCGTCGACGGCGTCGTGCGCAATGCCGCCGGCGCACTGGCGGGCTCGGCGCTGGACATGGCCACCGCGGTGCGCAACACCGTGCAGCTGCTCGGCCAGCCGCTGGCCGAGGCCGCGCGCATGGCATCGACCTACCCGGCGCAGTTCCTCAACGTGGATGACCGCCTGGGCCATATTGCCGAAGGCTACCAGGCCGACCTGGTGCTGCTGGACGATGCCCTGCAGGTGCGTGGCACCTGGATCGCCGGACAGTACGAGGCGGCCTGATGAACGCTGCGCCGCCACGCCGGCTGGGCTCGATCGACGCCCTGCGCGGGCTCACCGTGGCGGCGATGCTGCTGGTCAACAATCCCGGTGACTGGAGTGCGGTGTTCGCGCCGCTGCGCCACGCGGAATGGCATGGCTGCACGCCCACCGACCTGGTGTTCCCGTTCTTCCTGTTCCTGGTGGGCGTGTCGATGGCCTTCAGCGTGGCACCGCGTGCACAGGATCCCCTGGCACGCCCAGCGCTGGCCAAGGGCGTGCTCGAACGCGCGCTGCGCATCGCCATCGCCGGCGTGCTGCTGCACCTGCTGGTGTGGTGGGCGCTGCACACGCATCACTTCCGCATCTGGGGCGTCCTGCAGCGCATTGCGCTGTGTGCGGCGGTGGTCGGCGTGGTGGCGGTGTATGCGCGGCCACGCGTGCAGGCCGCGCTGCTGGTGGCGCTGCTCGTGGCCTATACGGTGCTGCTGCTGGGCATCGGCGATCTGGCAGCGTGGACCAACCCCACCAGCCGCCTGGACACCACGCTGTTCGCGCCCTTCATCTACCAGTGGCAGGCCGATACCGGCCTCGGCCACGACCCGGAAGGCCTGCTGAGCAGCCTCGGCGCGCTGGCCAGCACGGTGCTGGGCCTGCTGGCCGGGGCCCTGCTGCGCCATGGGCGTGCGGGTGCACTGGCCGGCCTGGGTGTGGCGACGGCCGTGCTGGGCCTGCTGCTGGCCAGCGTACTGCCGCTCAACAAGCAGCTGTGGACGCCGAGCTATGTGCTGTGGACCGGCGGCCTGGCCGCGGTGGCGCTGTGGCTGGCACACCTGCTGATCGACCGCCGCGGCTGGCCCGCGCTGGGCCGCCGCTTCGGCGTGAATGCCATCACGGCCTACCTTGGCGCCTCGGTGATGTCGGTGCTGCTGTTGGCGACCGGCGCCTGGGGCTGGGTGTGGCAGCAGCTGGCCACCGCGCTGCCACAGGCACTGGCGCTGGCGTCGATGCTGCAGGCGCTGGCGTTCGTCGCCCTGTGGTGGGGCGTGGCGTGGTGGCTGGACCGGCGTCGCATCTACCTGAAGATCTGAGGGCATCTACCCTTGGATTGGCCTGAACGCTTTCATGCACATGCACGCCACGTGATGCCCGCGCGATTTCACACTCGCACTGTGATGCTTCCGGCATAACGTCACACCTGAACCCTTCATGGCGCCCCAGCGGCGCCCGCAGTGTCCATATCCGCAATTCCTGACTTCCCGATCCAGGAGTGCCGTATGTCCGTTGCCGCACCGCGTCCGCATCGCTTGACCCGCTGCCTGCTGCAGGCCCTGGCCTTTCCCGCCGCACTGGCCGCCACTGTGCCCATCGCATGGGCAGGCTGCGACAGCGTCGCTCCGCTCACCGGGCAGACCGTCACCTGCAGTGCCGCCGCACCCAACCCGCAGACCGTGCCGGTCAGCGCCAGCGGCGAATCCGGTATCACCGTCACCGTCGCCAGTGGCGCCCAGCTGCAGCAGAGCGGCGGCGGCAGTGCCATCACCCTGGTCGGTGCCGGTGGCCACCAGCTCGGCAACCAGGGGGCGATCAGTTCGGCAGGCGGCATTGCCGTTCAACTGGGCGGCGGCAGCCGCGTCGACAACCTCGGCAGCATCAGCACCGGCAACAACACCGCGCTGCAGTTCGTCGGCGCTGGTGACAGCGTGCTGGTCAACCGCGGCACGATCACGGGCCTTACCGGCGTGCAGTTCGGTGCCGGCAACGATCGCCTGGAGATGATCGACGGCAGCATCAGCGGCGGCGTGCTGCAGGGCGATGGCAACGACGTGCTGCTGATCAGCGGCGGCACGCTCGACAGCGTCGACCAGGGCAGCGGCGATGACCAGATGACGGTCAGTGGCGGCACGGTCACCGGGCTGGTGACGCAGGGCAGCGGCGCCGACGCTTTCGTCATGACCGGCGGCACCATCGGCGCGCTGCAGCAGGGCGACAACATCGATACCTTCCGCATGAGTGGCGGCCGCATCATCGGTGCCTTCGAGGATGGCGACCAGGCCTGGATGACCGGCGGCCGCATCGGCCGGGTCAACATGAAACTGGACAAGAACCTGTGGGACCAGTCCGGCGGCACGGTGGACGGCAACGTGGTCACCGGCTTCGACACCGACACCATCATCATTTCCGGCACCGCCTACATCGGCGGCAACATCAGCGTCAGTGGTGGCAACGACAGCGTGACCATCACCGATGGCACCGTGCGCGGCCAGGTACTGCTCAGCACCGGCAACGATACCTTCAACTGGAATGGCGGCGGCATCGTCTACGGCGCCATCGATGGCGGGCCCGGCGACGACGTGGCCACGCTCAGCAACCTCAACCAGGCCAACCTGGGCGCGGTGCCACTGTTTGATGGAGGCAGCGGCACTGACCGGCTCAGCTTCAACAACGTCAAGACCACCGGCGTGGCCCGCTTCCAGAACTGGGAGGCGATCAGCCTCGCCAGCAGCACCGAGCTGACCTTCGATGGCGACCTGGTGCTGGGTGACAGCGGCACAGGCAGCGGTACGCTCACCCTGGACGACACCAGCACGCTCTACGCCGGCAACGGCGCGCATGCGCTGCGGCCGTTCGCTGCCGGCGCGCTGGTGGATGTGGTCAACGCCGGCCGCATCGACCTGACCGGCAGCAGTGCCGGTGATGTCTTCAGCATCCGCGGCAACTACCGCGGCGAGGGCGGCGGCCTGTACCTGCGCACGGTGCTGGCGGGGGATGGATCGACCAGCGACCGCCTGGTGATCGACGGCGGCAATGCCAGCGGCACCACCGGCATCGGCATCCTCAACGCCGGCGGGGGCGGCGCGGCCACGCTGGCCGACGGCATCCTGGTGGTGCAGGCGCTCAATGGGGGGACCACGGCGGCCAATGCGTTCTCGCTGTTCGCGCCGGTCGCGGCGGGCGCCTATGAGTATTTCCTGTTCAAGGGAGGTGTCAGTGCGGGCACGGGCGAGAACTGGTATCTGCGTTCGACGCTGGTGGCTGGTCCCGTTCCGGCACCCAATGGGATTGGCATCAATGCGGTGCCACCACCGCCCACGCCCGATGTCGCCCCGCCACCGCCGATCACGCCCGCACCTCCGCCGCCGCCGGAGGGCGCGGTTGATCCGGACCTGACTGCGGGCGAAGCCGCACCGCCGCCACCGCCGCCCGAGCCCGCACCCGTGGCGCCGCCCAGCGACCCGGCCGTGCCCGACGTACCGGTGGCCGGCAGCAGTCTGCCGGGCGCCGGCGCCATCCCGCCCAGCCCCGGTGCGCGCCCGGCACAGGGCGACGTGGTGCCGCTGTACCGGCTGGAAACTGCCGCCTACGCGGTCGTGCCCCCGCTGCTGCGCGAGACCTCGCTGGCCAGCCTCGGTACCTTCCACGAGCGCCAGGGCGAACAGCGCCTGCTCTACAGCAACGGCGCATTCCGCACCGCCTGGGGGCGGCTGGTGGGGCAGAGCAGCGACATCCAGTGGAAGGGCGACGCCCAGCCGGGCTTCGACGGTGACCTGATGGGCGTGCAGGCCGGCCTGGACCTGTGGGCCGGCGCGGGCGACCACCATCGCAACCAGATCGGCGTGTTCGTCGGCCGCACGCGCGCGCAGGGCAAGACCCTCGGCACGGCGCTGGGCTGGGAAAACGTGGAGGTCGGGCAGAGCCGGTTGGATGACAAGCACGTGGGCCTGTACTGGACCCTGACGGGCAGCGAGGGCGGCTACCTCGACGCCGTGGCCATGCAGAGCCGCTACGACGGCCGCACGCGGTCCTCGCGCGGGCTTGGCATCGACGTCAAGGGCGACGGCACCACGCTGTCGCTGGAAGCGGGCAAGCCCGTGCTGCAGTTCGGGCAGTCGTCCTGGTGGCTGGAGCCGCAGGTACAGGTGATCTGGCAGCGCAGTTCGCTGGATGACCAACGCGACCTGGTGTCGGCCGTGCGCTTCGACAATGACAACGCCTGGACCGGCCGCATCGGCCTGCGCCTGGTCGGCGATTACCAGCTGGCCGACAACGGCTGGCAGCCGTACTTCAAGGTGAACTACTGGCACGACCGCACGGGCGAGGATCGCATCCAGTTCGACAGCGACACGATCATCAATTCGCAGCGCTCGCGCGCGCTGGAAGCCGGTGTCGGTGTGGTCGCGCGCTTCAACCGCACGATCAGCGCCTACGCCGTGGCCGACTACACGCGCGAACTGGGCGGCGACAGGAACGAGAAGCGCCGCATCATCGAAGGCAACATCGGCCTGCGCGCCGATTGGTAGCGCCGGGCCTTGCCCGGCGGTGGTGGCATGCACGCAACATCCGCCGCAGGCGCGTATGCTGTTTCTGTAACCCACGACGAAGGAACGTCGAATGCACGTCGATCTGCGCGTCATGGCTGTGGCACTGTTCTGCGCCATGGCCTTGGCCGCCCCCGCTGCAGCCATCGAACTGCCCACCGCACAGGCGCGCATCGAACTGCTGGACATGCTGGAACGCGAGGCGCTGTACCGCGATCGCGTGGACTGGCCAGAGATGCGAGCGCGCTTGAGTGCCGCCCAGGGCAACCCGGAGAAGATCCGTGACGTGCTCAAGGAAGCCATCGGCCGCAGCACGGGCGGGCACGGCGCCTGGATCAGCGCGGAGCGGATGCGGGCGGAAGGGAAGCGGCTCGGTCGCGTCAACGCCGCCCGCACTGCCGCGCCTGGCGCAGTGGGCGCCCCTGTCCCTGCACCGCGCCTGGATCCGCGCATTGGCTGGGTGGACGTCGGCGGATTCTCCGTTGTTCCTGGCCCGGCCGCGCAGCAGCAGATGCAGGACCGCGCAGCGCGCTGGCAGGCGACCATCCGTGAGCAGGACAACGGCAGCCGCTGCGGGTGGATCGTGGATCTGCGTGGAAACACCGGTGGCAGCATGTGGCCCATGTTGCTGGGCGTCGCGCCGCTGCTGAGGAACACCGCCGTCGCTGACGAGATCGTGGGCGCGTTCGCTGAAGCAGATGGGCCGATGCTCTGGCATTCCACGCCTTCAGATGTACGTCTTGGTGCGGATGTGATTGTTGACCTCGGCCAGTCTGCCTATCAAGCGAAGCAGCGGGGTGCGCCCCTGGCTGTCCTTGTCGGGCCGCTCACAGCCAGTGCCGGCGAAGCGACGGTGCTGGCCTTCCGCGGTCGGCCGCAGACGCGCAGTTTCGGCGAGCCGACCGCCGGCGTGTCCACCGCCAACGTGGTGCGTACTCTGGTCGACGGCAGTTCGCTGGTGCTGACCACCAGCGTGATGCAGGACCGCAACGGCCGCGGCGATGGACTGAAGATCACGCCGGACCAGCGCACCCGCAGCGACACCGCCACCATTTCCGCTGCACAGGCCTGGCTGCTGGCACAGCCGGCGTGCGCCATACGCTGACAAGGATTCAACAATGAACTCACGTTACCCCGCGCGCGCCGTCGTCGGCGCCGCCCTCCTGATCGCCTGCATGGGCCCGGCCTTCGCGGATCCGGCTGACAGCGTGGAATTGCCTTCCCCCGAAGCACTCGAACAGATGCTGCACCTGCTGGAAACACAGGCCCTGTATCGCGATCGCGTGGACTGGAACGATGTGCGCGCGCGGCTGGCCGCCGCAGGCGATGACCGTGCACAGCAACGACGCGTGCTGGATGAGGCGGCCACGCGCAGCAGCCGTGGACATGGCCGATGGATATCACCCAGCCAGCAGCGCGAACGCTCAGGCCGCGCCCAGCGCCTGAATGCCGGGCAAGGCGCTGCGTTGGCAGAATCCCCGGCCGTCGATGCCCGCATTGGCGTGCTGAAGGTCGGCCCGTTCGTGGAGGATCTGCAGCGCAGCGAGCAGGAGCGTCATGACGCGCGCAAAGCCTACGCGCTGGCGCTGCAGCAGCGCATCGTCGATCTGGATGACGGCACGCGCTGCGCCTGGGTGGTGGATGCAGGCAGCAACGGTGGCGGCAACATGTGGCCCATGCTGCTGGGGTTGTTGCCGTTGCTGCGGGGAACACCGGATGCCCAGGGGGCATTGATCGGTGCTTTCCGCAGTGCCGATGGCCTGCAGTGGTGGCGGCAAGGGGAAGGTGAAGTCCGGCAGGATGGCACGCAGGGGCTGCGCTCGCGGCAGGCCGCTTATCGCCTGCGAGCAGGTAGCGCTCCGGTCGCGGTACTGATCGGTGCACGCACCGCGAGTTCAGGTGAAGCCGTCGCGTTGGCATTCCGCGGGCAGGCGGGCAGCCGCAGTTTCGGCCAACCCAGCGCAGGCTTTTCCACCGGCAATCGGCCCGTGACACTGGTGGATGGCACCACGTTGCTGTTGACCCACAATGTGATGGCTGATCGCAACGGACAGGGTGACGGTGCCAAGCTGCAGCCCGACGAGACCACGGCCACCGGACCGGCAACCCTGGCCGCCGCGCAGGCCTGGCTGCTGGCCCAGCCCGCCTGCAAGGACGGCTGACCGATGATGATGATCGGCCAGCAGGAACGGGTGGTGGTGGTCGGCCCGACCGAGGCCCATCACTGCCTGCGCTGCCAGACCGAAACCGGCTTCGCCCCGCGGCTGCGCTACCGCATGGCGCGCATCGATCTGCTGTTCGGCTTCGTCTACCAGCGCCGCTACGAACTGGCCTGCACTGGCTGCGGGCATGGCTGGCTGCTGGATACCGACACCATGGACCAGCAGCTGGGCGGGGTGCCGATCCCGTTCCGCCACCGCTTCGGCCTGCCGGTGATGCTGGTGGTGGTGGCTGGCCTGGCGGTGGCCGGGTGGATGTGGCGGCAGGGCTATCTGGCCTGAGGCCCCGTCCTGCTAAAGTGACAGCCTGCAATCACGTACCGGAAGCGACCATGGACCACGACACGCCGTTCGAACCCCTCAACGACCTGGAGGTTCGCCTGCTGCAGGCACAGGACGGTACGCTGACCGCGTCGCAGTTCCTCGATGGCCTACTGACCGCGCCGGTGTTCGTGCTGCTGGACAAGGCCATCGGTGAGGATGGCGCCTGGGACGAGACCATTTCGCCGCTGGTGCTGACCAGCGAGGGGGGCGAGCCGATGTTCGCAGTATTCACCGCGCCCGAGCGCGCCGGTCTCTGGCACGAGCAGCTGCCGCAGTTCGCCCATGCGATGCCGATTGCCGTACACGCGCTGCTGGCCGGTATCGGCGAGGGCGTGGGCCTGGTGCTGAACCCGGGCCTGGATGTGGGCATGGAGATGATTCCCGATGCGGTGGCCCAGCTGAAGGATCGCGCTGCGGCGATTACCCGCGGGATGGCGCACTGACCGAGGGCCCGATCCGCCCGCTGTCGTTTTCAGACCGGCGTGGGCGGTTGCGCGCCGGTTGCTGGGCCCGCCATGGGTGTTTCGTACTTTTTGTAAAGCGCTCAAAGGCCTGATGGTGTCAGCGTTTCGCGGGGGGTACGCCTCCCGTGTCGCATTTGCCTCTTCAACGAGCCGCTTTCCCGCAACACGCTCATGGCTCATTGGCTCTGCGCGCGTTGCTCCATGGATGGCTCCGCTTCTCGTCTGCACTGGCTTGCCCTGCGCTCGGCGCTGGCAAAGCCGCACGATGTGCATCGTTTCCTCAGGCTGCATACGACCTGCGGCCCCGATGTGCTGGTGGCCGAAACCCTCGATGGCGTCGAGCAGATCGACGGCATCGGCTTCCAGTGGACGATCACGGCGCTCTCGCTGGATGCGAGCCTGGCGCTGGCACCGCTGATCGGGCAGGGCGCGCTGCTGCAGCTGCAACAGGCCGACGGCAGCGTGCGGCCGCTGCATGGACGCATCAC
>NZ_JASGBW010000041.1:0-36669 GCF_030053215.1 Stenotrophomonas sp. PFBMAA-4
TAGATCCACGCCATGCGTGGATGATTCACTCGATATCTGACAGATGTGCCGACCAACGGTCGGCACCCACCAACAGCCACCGGCCAACTGTCAGAGGTGGGGCGGTGTGGGTGGGCAGGACCGTTGGCGCCATGGATGGGTTTACGGCGTGTCCTGACCACCCACACCGCCCCGCCATGCCACGGAATGCCGCTCTGGCTTTGGCCGTTGCCTTGGATTGAAGCAGGTGCAGGGCTGCAAGCCCTGCCCACTACACCCACCGCCCGCCAACAACGACGCGCCGCTCGGCCGGCACACCTGCCACCGCCGCTGGACCGTGATCCGCCCGCACCGCCACGAACGTCGCCGGCATCCCCTCGCCCATCCCGTACTCCAGCAACCCGATCACCGCCGCCGCATGGGTGGTCACCATCTCCAGCGCCAACATCAGATCCGCATCCGTGTAGAACCCCGAGCGGTAACCCAGCAACATCGCACGCTGCAGCAGGTCGCCATTGCCATAGGGCCACCAGCAGTCGCGGATGTTGTCGTTGCCCGCGAACACCCGCACTCCCGCATCGTGCAGCGCCCGCAGCGGCGGGAACGGGTGGTCGCCCGGCGCGTTGCTCATGATCGCCACGTCGGCAGCGGCCAATGCCTCGCCCACCTGCAGCGCGCGTGCCAACGGCACTTCGCCGAGGGCATACGCGTGGCTGACCGCCACCCTGCCCTGCAGCCCGGCCGCGCGCGTCCGCGCGGCAATGCGCAGCAGCTGGGCCAGGCCGGTTTCACCCGGCTCATGCAGGTGGATGTCCAGGCGCACGCCATAACGCTCGGCCAGGCCGAACAGCAGGGCCAGCTGCCCTTCGGCATCCCCATCCAGCGTGGTCGGGTCGATGCCGCCCAGCACCTCCACGCCCTCGGCCAGGGCCTGTTCCAGCACCGCGGCCGTGCCCGCGCAGGACATCACGCCCGCCTGCGGAAACGCCACCAGCTGGATCTGCATGATGTCCGCACAGCGTTGCGCGGCCTCGCGTACGGCCTGCAGGTGGCGCAGGCCGGTGCTGGCGTCGATATCCACGTGGCAGCGCATGGCCACGGTGCCGAAGCCGCTGCACTGGCGGATCAGCGCTTCGGCGCGGTCCACCATCGGTGCGGCCCCGGCGACGGCGGCCTTCTCCACTGCCAGGCGCTCGCGCAGGCTGGCCACCGGCTGATGCGGATGCCAACGGTCACCGACGAAGCTCTTGTCCAGGTGGATATGGCCATCGACCAGCCCGGGCAGCAAGGTGAAGCCCTGCAGGTCGATGATCTCGGCACCTTCGGCCGGGACCGCCTCGCGGCTGAGCCCCTCGAAACGGCCGTCGCGGATATGGAAATGCACCGGCGTACCATCGCGATCGACGCCGCCGTGGACGAACTGCAGGGTCATGGGGGGAACTTCCGTAAAGCCATCAAGGGGCCCATCGTGCGCCGCCCCCACGGCATCGGCCAACGAAATATCTGCATGTCTCGTATTCGCCAGCGCAATGAATGGCCACGGCTGCCGACGTGATCGGCACGCCCGGTGCACGCCTGAACGGGTACCATAGACACCTGTTTCCGCTGTGATGCCGCATGGGCCCGTCCGACCGCCACGATCGTCTCCGCCGCTGGCAGGCCGCATCCCTGCTGGCCGCTGCCCCGATCGCCAGCCTGTCCGCCGCAGATGCCGGTGCCACCGCGCCACTGCACGCACCGCCCGGTCAGCAGCGCGTCGCGCCATCCGCCCTGGTCGAGCTGCTGCACCAGCGCGTGCTGGCCGGCCCCAGCGCAACCGGAACCCTCGAAAGCTGGTGCGCCGAGCACGGCCTGGCTGAACAGGCGCGCGTGCGCGCCGTCCGCGTACATGGCCAGGACAAGGCGGCACCGGCCGATGTGCTGAAGGCGCTCGGCGCAGGCGCCGGTACGCCGCTGCGCTATCGGCGGGTGCAGCTGGTCTGCGGCAACCGCGTGCTCTCCGAAGCCGACAACTGGTACCTGCCGGGCCGCCTCAGCACCGCCATGAACCAGGTGCTGGACAGCAGCGACGAACCCTTCGGCCGCGTGGTGGGTCCGCTCGGTTTCCAGCGCCAGACCCTGGCCGACCAGACCTTCTGGCCGCCGCGCGGCGAAGGCGACCACGGCGTGATCCTGGAAGTGCGCGCCCTGCTGCGCGACCGCCAGCAGCAGCCCTTCAGCTACGTCATCGAGTCGTACAGCGTGCAGGCACTGCCGTAACGGCCGGCCCGGCCCGTTCAACCAGGCTTGACGCTATTGGCTGATGCCGTTGGCGGCCAGGGCAGCAGAAAACACGAAGCGCCCCGCGTCGAACCCGTCCATGGAACCCAGGACGGTTTCGGCATGCGCCGCCGACCGCGCATTCCACCATCTGCACCGCACCAAGCCAAGATCGTCGCCATCGGACCTTTCATTTTCATCGCGATGCCCGCGGATCGGCCTGCGCCTGAACCAACGCAGGCCTCCCGCGCGCAGGGCAGCTCACTTTGCAACAATTTTCATGGGCATCGGCGCGCAAAGGCGCAATCGTGCCCACATGTGCACCGAACCGAACCCCGCTTCCCACCTTGCCCTGCACCCGGTACTGCGCCGCCACCTGCTGCACCTGGGCCACGGCTCCATCAACCTGCGCTCGCTGCAGCGCACCGATCTGGCGGGCTGGCGCACGCTGTGCGGACAGCGCCGCAGTGGCTGCCACCTGGCCTGCCGCACCGATGCCGAGGTGCAGCTGTTCATCGGCATCCAGCGCTCGCGGCTGCAGGAAGACAATGACCGCCTGCTGCTGGGCGTGTTCGACCAGGCCAGCCACGCCCTGGTCGACCAGATCACGGTGCGGCTGCAGTCGGCACGCGGTCGCAGTGCCGAGCTGCAGCGCTTCTGCCAGGCCGACTGGGGCGATGCGCAACGTTTTGCACACACGCTGCATGCACTGTGCCCCTTCCTGTTTGAACAGGTCGGGCTGCACCGCGTCTACGTGATGCTGCCGCCCGACGACAGCGCCGGGCTTTCAGAGGTGCTGCGCGCGGCCGGCTTCCAGAAGGAGGGCCTGCTGCGCGACCATCATCTGGGCGCGGACGGCTGGGAAGATCGCAGCCTGCATGCACTGACCGCGTCGACCTGGCGCCCCCGGCAGGCCGCGATGGGTTAGCGCACGCGCTCCAGCGCAGAGCCGGCGCCCGTCAGCACGCTGCAGGCATGGTCCTGCAGTTCCTCGGCACTGGCGTCGTTGCCGGTGGCGGGGTCGAGCCTGGTGGCCAGCAGCACGAAACCGGGCGCACCGTGCACATCGCGGTGGCCCGCCACCAGCAGGCTCCAGTTGCCGACGTCAGCCGGGCCGCTCAGGTCGAAGGCCAGCAGGTTCAGCGGGTTGGCGGTCAGCTCCGTACCGGCCAGCAGGCGCGCCTGGTACTGGTGGCCACGCAGCAGCACCGGCAAAGGTGCCCAGCGCATCCCCAGCGCCGCCTGCTGCGCGTCCAGCGCCTGCACCACATCGGCACGCAGGCAGTCCACGTGGATATGCAACTGGTGCTGCGAGCGGCCATGCGGCGAGTTCAACGCCAGGCTGGCCACCTCGCGCGGCAGCGGCTGGGCCAAGGCCTGCTGGGTATGGGAACGGGCCCGCCAGGCCGCAGCAAAGTAGTTGGGTACGCCCTTGCGGTAGAGCCCCGGGCTCTCGATGCCACTGACCTTGTCCAGCGGCATCAGCAGGAACTGGAAATCGCCATGGGAGTCCTTCACCAGCACATCGCGCCGGTCAGCCGCTTCTTCCATCTGCAGGCAGCTGCCCTGCGGTCCCTGCGCGCTGCGGCAGTCGCGTTCGATCAGGCGCCACAACGCATCGGAATGGGCCGGAGGTGCCGGGGTGCTGGCACAACCGGCCAGCACGGACAGGGACAGGAACAACGGAAGCAGACGGGGCACGACACTCACATTCAACGGTTGGGCCAGCGGGCCATTGTATCGCGGCCCTCAGCCCGGCACGGCCGCCTCCACCTCGGCCTCTTCAACCTTGCCCGGCGTGTACTTGGTCGCACCGAAGTACAGCACGCGCCACTGGCTGAGGTTGCCGATGAACCAGTGCGCCACCGAATCGTGACCGTAGCCATCGAAGAAGGTTTCCACCTCCGGCGGCAGCAGGGTCGTGTCATCCCACGACTCGAGGGTCACCCGCTCGGCCATGGTCAACGACGCGCCCCGCTCGCGGCGACGCCGCAGGCCGACGATCTTGCCGACCATCGTGTCGTTCTCTTTCTCCAGCCCACGCCGTTGCTTGCGCACGGCCGACAGCTCGTCGTCACGCGCCTTGAGTTCATCGGACACGCGGTTCCACTCGGCGGTCTTGTCTGCACTGCCCTGGTCGGCCAGGTGCAGGTTGTCGTTGTCCCAGGGCGCGGGCAGCTGCGACTGCCGCCGGCGCAGGGTACGTACCTGTTCGCGCAGCGCCTCCTCGCGCGCCGCCAGGCGCTGCATCGATGGCAACTTATCGCCGCGGGCCACGCGCACTCGCATCCAGCGGTACAGCAGCTGCATGTGCGCGGCCTGCACGTCCTCCATGCGCCCGCGCTTGACCCGCACCGCCTGCAGATAGGCATTGAACACCGCCTGCAGCTCCGGATCCTGCTTGTCGAACTCGGCCTTGACGTGATCTTCCAGGAGGCTGATCGGGTTGAGCAGCACGCCACCGGCCTGCGCCATGTCGTACATCTCGTTGAGGGCAAAGCGCGCGATGCTGTTCTGCCGCCCCTGGTGCTGCGGGTCATAACCGCCGCCCACGTCCGAGTGCACGCCGGGGAACCAGATCTCGACCGTATTGGCCGGGTAATGGGCGTGTTCGCGCGTCGAATCCAGCGGGAACTGGCCGCGCAGCTCATGGGCGGCGGTCATGTGCACCGACTGCTCGACGATGGCCGGCACCGCCATGCCCTCGGCCCAGCCGGTATGCCCATTGCGGTAATTGATCCCCGCCGCGGCCAGGTTCGGCCACACCGAGCACACCGTATCGAACACGCCCATGAAACCGATCCGCAGCGGGATGCGTTCGCGGTACAACCAGGTGCCATCGGCCTGGCGCTTGCAGCGCGCCGCCAGATCCCGCGCGAACGCCCGCGCCGACGCAGCGCCCCGCGAGAAGCCCAGCACCGACACGCTGACCACCAGGATGCGCATCGGCTCGGGTTGGGTATCGATCAGCTCGTCCAGCGCCTGCAGCGCGAAGTCGATGCGCTCGCGCCCGCCCTTGCCGATCGACAGCCCGAGCAGGCCGCCGCTGTCGCCGACTTCCGGGCAGGGCGTGCCGACGCCCGCCAGATACTGCCGCTTGCTGTTGCGACGATCATTTACATGCGCGTCGTAGAGCCGGGCGATGTTGGAAAGCGCCCGCTCCCCCGCATCCTTGCCCAGCTCCTCTTCGCGATTGTTACCCGTGCCGTCGAAGAACACGCTCAGGTGCAGGCTCTGCGTGCAGCCGGTGGTCGCCGCTTCCTTGTCGGGCACCGTGCCGCACATCGCTTCCTGGCGACGGCGACGCTCGGCATCACTCAACGGACGCGTTCCGCGCGCCAGCCGCGCCGTGCGCGCCGTGCCCTCGGCCTGCGCGACCGGATCGGGGGTACCGGGTTCAAGATCCACCTGCCCCGGAATCGCGGTCGGATCAGTACTGGTCATGGTCCTTGTGCTCCTTCGGCACCGGCATGCGTCGCACATCCCATTTGTTCACGCCCTTGTCCAGCAGCTCCGCCTCGACATGGCCGTCGGCGTAGAAATGCAGAAGCAACGTCGCCGGGTTGGGCGGATACGGCGTCTTCAGCGGCACCACCGCCTCGCGCGGCACGCGATGCCCTTCACTCAGGTAGCGGTTGGTGGCCAGGTCGTAGCGGTTGGCCTCGATCCAACGCACCTGCACGCTGTCCGGCCCCTTGCCGCGGGGCGCGCGCGGCCCCATCCCGGAGCCGCCATTGGTGTAGCCGTCCACGCCACCCAGAAACTGCCCATCGACCCGCACATCGGCCAGGTAATACGGGCTGTAGTTGAACGCGAACAACGACATGATCGGCGTCTTGCCGCGCGCCATCGCCCGGCTGCAGCCGACGCCCACCACCAGCAGCGCGATCACCGCCAGCGCGCTCCACCACAGGTACTTGTTGCTCATCATCGCGGTCTCGCTCCGTTCAATCCCAGCTTTCTTCCAGGGGCCACACTTCATCGCCGATATCGGCCGCACTGCGCCGGCCACTGGCGAAATCCTGCAGGCGCTGCTGCCAGGCCGGATCCTCGCCGAGATCGCTGCCGGCCAGCAGTGCCCAGGTCGCCACCATCACCACACGGCGGCTGTCCTCGATGCCGGCCGCCGCAGCCGTCGCCACCACGCGCCGGAAGAAGGTGTACCAGCGTGCACGTGGCAGCCGCGCCAGCAGTTCGGGGTCGGTCAGCTGGAAATGGTCGATCAGCGTATAGGGGTAGCTGGCGTCGATCAGCGCACGCCGCTGCGGCGCCTCCAGCACCCAGGGCGGGTCGTGCGGGTCCAGGGCCACGACTTCCAGTTCGAGGTGCGCCCATTGCAGGTCATGGCGCAGGTACCACCAGCGCTCTCCCATAGCCAGGAATGCGCGGCACTGCGCCTCGTCCAGCACCTGCACCCACCAGGGCAGGACGCGCGCATCGAAAAAGCGCGCAAGGAACAGCTTGCCGTTCGGATAGCTGGCATCCAGGCGCCGCTGCAGGCGCTGCTGCAGCTGCTGGGCGTCCAGGCTCGTCTCGATGATGCTGAGCATGCCGGGCGAACGCCCCTGCGAGGCGGCCCGCTGCAGGAACCGGTCATGCTCGAAACCGCGCGGCAATCGGGCCAGGAACACGCTGGCATCGTCGGCACCATCGGCCAGCAGGCCATCGAACAGTGGCAGCGGTGCCCACGGCAACGTGCGCAGCAGCTGCACCGGCTGGTTGCACTGCGCGCCGTCCAGCAGGACGAAGCGCTGCAGGCCCTCCTCCAGCGGCAGCAGATCAAGCGGCGGGAAATGCCAGTCCGGAATCACGCCGGCCCCCCTTTGGGCGTCAGCGGCGCTGCCCGCTGTGCAGCCAGCAGCAGGCATTCCTTGCAGACCGACTGAGGAAACACCGGCAACGGATAGCGTCCGCTGCCGCCCGGCAGGAACGACTTGCGCCCGGCCTGCACGGCGATGCGGCCGGGCGCGTTGACCACGATGTTGCCCGCGCTGATGGTGATGCTGGCACCACCGGACGTCGCAACCTGGACGGTACGACCGGCGGCCACTTCCACCGACGCCTGCGCGCTTGCCGCGCGCAGCGCCTGCCGCGACTGCACGTCTACCTGATCCTGCTGTGCCTTGAAATCCAGCACCGCCTCACCGCTGGCCAGGGTCAGCGTCGGTGCCTGCGTGTCGGCGCCACTGGCAGCGGCAGCCAGCACGCCGATGGCCTGCCGGCCATGCCAGCGCGCATCCCCCATCACCACGGTATCGCTGTGCTGGCCACTGCCCAGCACCAGTGTCTCGCCTTGCCCCCAGTGCAACCCCTGGCCGGCCACCATCACCGCGCCCGCCGGTGACGACAGGCCCAGCACGGCATCGCCCGTATGTGGCACCACGCCTTCCCCCGCCCCACTGCTGCGCTGGCTGGCGGCTGCGGAGGCCTCTGCAAGTGCCTCGGCGGGCACGGTACTGCGGACGCTGGCCAACAGCACAGGCAAGGGCGACTGCGCACCATCCAGGCGTGATCGGTGCATCGACTGCACCCCGGCCTCCGCCGCGGGCAGCACCGTCCGGTGTGTTCCGGCCGCGACGCTGTAGCGCTTCGCCAGCGCCACCAGCTGCTGCAGCAGCGCTGCCGGCTGCGCGGCCTCGCCCGCCGGGGACGCACCGGCGTGGGCGTAGGCACTGAACCACGCCCCGGCCGTACCGCGCACCGCACCCCATGCGTCACTGCGCAGCTCAAAGCCCTGCCCGCGCAGGCTGCCCACATAGTTGTCGGCCTGATGCCGCAGATGGCCCAGCGTCAGCTGCGAGACCTGCTGGCTGCTGGCCAGCTGCGTGCGCAGCTGCTGGTTCGAATCATCAAACAGCAGGTGGTTGCTGCCCTCGCCGCCCTCCCATTCGCGTGAGCGGATACCCCACAGCGCGCCGTCGTGGCGGTGCGCCTGGTCACCGCTGCCCGCCGCGTGCCACGCCGGCGCCTGGCCACCACTGAGGTTGGCCTGCGCACTGTTGCGTGCATCGGCGGCCTGGCCGTAAGCCGACAGATCATCCTCGGCGCTGGCACCGGCCGTGGTCGGCGCCACGCCCGCCTCGCCGCGCCCGTTGTACAGCGTGCCCAGCACCACCGGGCGGTCGATGTCGCCTTCCAGGAAGCCCACCAGCACTTCCTGGCCGATGCGCGGCAGGAACTGGCTACCCACGCCCGGCCCCGCATAGCGCTGCGCCACGCGCAGCCAGGCGCTGTCGGCACCGCCATCATCGCCCTGGAAATGGAACCGCACCCGGATCCGTCCCAGCGCGTCGGCATGCAGGTCGTTGGATGCTGAAGCGCCAGCCACCACGATCGCGGTCTGGTAGCCCGGCGCCAGCGGCCGCGCATTGCGTCGCGCACCGGTGCCATCCTCCAGGATCGGGCGCCAGCGCCGGTCGCGCGCCACGGCGCTGAACGCATTTACGTAACCGTGCCGTTTCGCCGCGTCCTGCAGGGGGTCGGGCTCTGCCGCCTCACCCAGCAACACCTGCACGCACTCGCGCAGGTCGACCGGCAGGTTGTTGACCCCGGCGTGGGTCACTTCCATCAGCAGCAGCTCGGCCGGCAGATCACCCGGCAGGCCGGTCAGCGCCCAGGCATGGCCGGCATCCGCGCTGCGCACGCTGCCGCGACCCTGCCACTGCAGCGCCTGCGCCTCCCGCGCCTCGGCCATCAGCCGCGCATGGTGCTGCAGCTCGGCCGCATCGGCGAATGCATAGGCACCCACCGCATCGTAGTCCTCGCGAAGGCCCTCGCCGGCGCCCTCCAGCGGCAGCTGCCCGGTCAGCGAGCTCACGCTGCGATAGTCACTGCTGTGCAGCTGCACGCGCGTGCTCTGCAGCCGCCGTTGCTGCCCCAGCTGCTGCAAGCAATCGTCGTCCTCGGTAGCATCGGCACGATGGAAACGGATCCCGCCCCGCGCCTGCGAGGCCGCCGATTCCGGCAGCAGCGTCGAGTCGGCAAACAGCAGCACACCGTGCCCGGCCGGTGCATCGGCCACCTCCTCCACGCACCAGCCCACGCCCTCCTCGGCCAGCAGGCGCTGCACGAAAGCCAGGTCCGATTCCCGGTACTGCACGCAGAAACTGCGCGGCCTCGAGGCCGCCAGCAGCGCATCGACCTCATCGCTCCAGCGCCAGTGTGCATGCGGCGCATGCGTCTGCAAGACCGCATCGACAATCGCGCGCACGTCCTGGTCCTGGAATACCCGGCTGCACACCGCCTGGTCCAGCCACCATGTCCAGTCGCGCAGGGTGATGCGGTAGCGCACCAGGCCGCCATCGGCCTGCAGGCACTGCGCAGCGGCAATCACGCCGTGGCGTGGCCAGTCCTGGCCGTCGGCCTGGCGCACGTACAGGCAGGCCGGCTGCCCCAGCCAATCGGCCAGCGGCAGTGCAGCGTCCAGCGACAGCACATCCACCTGCAGATGCCGACCCGTGGACAACGCATCGTGCCCTTGCCACGCATCCACCACCACGGCCGGCAGATCCGGTAGATCCAAGCGGAACAGGCGACTGCCAGCATCCAGACCGGCCGCCTGCACCATGAGACTGCGCATCGCTTCCATGGCGTTCCCACTGTTGCCGCGCACCGCTCCCCGGCGCGCGGTTCCTCCCCCTGCCAGCCGACGGTAACAGATGGAAAACGCCAGCGCACGTCAACGCCTTCACGTGGAATGAACATTCCTGCAGGACGCTCCGCCTTGCCTGCAGGCAGATGTTTACCGCGGAAATGCGAATGGCAGCGGGGCCTTCAATACGTCCCGAACGGAACTTCAACCTTCAGGACTGTGCCGCCACCCAGTGGCGTCAGGACGTACGTCAGTACGCCGCCATCATCGTCCGCCAAAGCGTGCTCGCTTCGCTGGAGCGAGTAACGCTTGCCCGACATCTCCAGCGCATTCACCCCGATGCCATGCGCGCCGGCCGGCAGCAGCAGTCCGCCGTTGGCTCCGCCTGTCGCCTCGAATACATGGCTGCCCAACGCACCCTGCACTTCCAGCATCTGCACGTGCGGTCGATGCGGCGCGGCATCGAGATTCCAGCCGTTGGTGAGGTCGGTCACCCATGGGCCGGGGATGTCGAAGCGACTCTCCAGCTCGCTCTCACTTATCTCGGCACTTGCCACCGACAGGCAGCAGACGACCTTTCCTGTCGCCGCATCATAGGCAGCCCATCGGCTTCCAACCGCTGCAGCACGAGGCAGCATTGAAAAATGGAACTGCCTCTCCAAGCGGCTGTCGGATACCTTGCGCCAGGCTCCCACATCAGGGTCCTGTGCAAGACAGCCGGCTGAGCTCAACACACCCGCTACCGCGAGCAACGCACGAATGGTGGAACCTGGCGTCTTGATCGGCCCGCGTCCGAACCTTCGTTTCTCGGACGTTGAACCGGCGCCGCAAGGCGGGAGGCACATCCGTCGCAGTTTGCGCATGTCGCCGCCCATTGGCTCCCTCATCCCCTCAGCGCGGCCTTGTTCACGCCGCATCGTGCATTCTCATGCCCCGTACCCACTGGGAATCATGCCTCATCCCTCACCGTCAGACGGCATGCAGGACGTCTTATGCATAGCGTGTATTCCCAGCGGGAGAGGCGGGAACTGGGGCATCGTTGGCTTGTTGAAGGTTCGATACCGGAATATCCGAGCGACCGGTCTGCATCCTTACTGCATGTACTGCGTCGTGTGGCCAGTAAAGCGAACCCCATCGAATCCGAAACAGAACCGGCCTTCTTCAAACGCCCGGTAGACCAGCAGTGCACTGCTGACGCAGAACGTGTCAGCTTCCCGCGAGGTTTCCACCTTGCCGTACTCGCGCGCACCCTCCTTGTCCACCAGCGGCCCGCTGAAGGCATCGATCGGCAGCGGGTATACCGTCCCGTCACGGCTGTCGATCAGCACGATCGAGCGCTGGAAGTACTCCTTGCGCTCATCCAGCTGGGCCAGGATGTAGTGCGTGTTGAAGTTGGGGACCTGCGTACGGATCGCCTCATTGATCTGCGCGCGATGCGCCGCATCGCAGAAATCAACCGGACTGTATTGGTAGGAGCACCCTGAATGCGGATAGCTCATCACCACGCCCGCGTACGGCGCATTGCCCGATGCAGTACCCGCAGCAGCGGCAGGTGCGGCTGTGGGAGCAGCGTTTTCCCGCGATTCGGGCACAGGCGCTGCCCCGGACGGGCCAGCACCGCTGCATGCTGCCGGCATTTGAGCGATGCCAAACAGCGCGATGAGCAATACAAGCCAACGCACAGACATTTGCCAGCGCCCTCGGTCGCCTGCAATCCACACCAAAACGCACATCCTCCTCGGCAAAGGTTTAACGCCAAGACAATCGAACGCCTTACTACCGCTGCGGCTCTATATGTCCTGGAAAATCCCTCTCTCGAAGTTGCTTTCGGAGACCCGTCTTTAACAGTTACCGAGGAAAGCCGGAACTCAGCAACTGGCGCCCGTGACAACCCCTACTGGCAGCATAGGCCACTTGAACCATGGCATCCGCCGCTACTGATCATCGGCAGTCATGTATGGAGTCCTGTATCCCGTGAAGCGGCTACCATCAAATCCAAAACAGAATCGACCTTCAGTGATGGACCGGTAAGCCAGGACCGCGCCGACCAAACAGAACGTCTTCGCATCGACAGACGTCTCAACGGCCCCATAGCCAGAGGAATGCCCAGTACTCGAAAGGGGGCCGGAGAGTGCATCAATCGGCAGTGGATACACCACTCCGGTTCTAGTATTGATTACTACTACGGAGCGCTGGAAAAACTCGGGCCATTCTTCAAGCTCCGCCACGATGTAGCGCTCGTTAAAATTGGGCCGTTGTCCGGCTATCACTTGCTCGATCAGGACACGATGGCGTTGGTCACAAAAATTGATGGGACTACTCAGGAAAGAACACCCGGAATGAGGAGAGAGCATTTTCGTTCCGACGTAACCCGCATTCAGAGCAGGGCGTTGACTACCTTCATCCTTCTTGCCAACGTCGTTCGCCGAATCCGGCACAGCCAAGCTGTCCGAAGTGCTCGGCCTCCCTTCGCAGGCAACTGCAGAGAGAATCAGTCCCAACACCAGCGCACGCCCGAGATAACGCCTTGGGCCAGTAGAGATCTTTATCATTTTCTGCTTTCCACAATCTCGAGAAGAAGCGCGCGCACAGCAGGCGTGGACTCAACGTTCGCCTTATTCGCTTCCGAATGGTAATAGGACAAATTACCATCGGATATCACGCCGGAGGCAATCTTTCTTCCCTTGGGAGCAGCAATCGATGCCCACTCCTGCGCCGCCGCCATTTGGGCATCTTCCACTGTACCTTTGCCTTCAATGACCAAGCGCCCCAGCGCACCATCACCAGCCTTGTACAGCAGATACTCGCGAAAAACGCGCTCCTGAAGCTCGGCGTCGTACTTTTCGGCCCCTGTCAAACCCAGTTTCGCCTTGGCGGCCCTCAGCGTAGCAAACACTGTCTGGTACTTCCCGGTCGCGAACATCCGGCTGCGGTTCGTGCCATCCATTGATTCGGTTGCCAAAATTTCGTCAATGGTCCTCCCTGTAACGGTACCCGCTGGTGGGTTGCGAAAACTGAACCCAACCTTGTTATTCGGCACATTCTTTGTACCTGAATTGTACGACTCGTAACCACCCTCTCCATGAGCAATAAGATCACCCAGCCGGGTGACCAGGTCACCGTCCACGATCTTCGTCCCAAGGCCCATGAAGTTGGAGATCATGGCCAACGGGTGGAAATGAAACACATCCAAGCTCGAAGGGAAGTCCTGAACGCCTTTCACCGCATCCCACCACTGAAGGTTGCGAATTCGGACCTTCTCGCCAGCCCACTCCGTCCCTTGGGCGCGCATCATCATCGAATCAAGTTCGTCCCATTTCTGCATTCCCCCACCCCATTCACTTTCATAGCGCACGATCAGCCGCTGCAGGTAACGGGCGAGAAGAGGACTCTGCTGCGCTTTTTTCAGTTCTGCCGGGCTCAAGTCGCCGTCATTATCAGCATCCAGCAGCTGATAGATCTTGCGATGGAGCGAACTGCCTCGGACACGATCAGCTCGCATCTTGTGCTCAGCCTTTTCAGAAGGCTGCGACTTGGTCATCTGGAAAACCTTCCAGGCCATAAGGTCCAGAGGTGTCAGCTGACCTTCCTCCACAAACTCAAAGCATGGCCAAGCCCAAGGAGATTCCCAGCGAGTCAGGGGATGCTCAATCTGGCAGACCCAGCCCGTCGCTTGGTCGGTCGCGACTAACCACCATCGATTACCCCGGTCGTCAATTGCAACAGCATTCTTTTCAAGACCATCCAACTCCACTCGTGCGATAACGCGTGGCAGCGTTCCAGCACGACTGGTCAAATTGCTGATCTGTAGAGGGTAGCGACTCCATGCCGGTACGTCCGCATCGAGCGGCTTGCCTGCCGTTGCGGCAGATACCCGTGCTGCTTCCACCCAGAAGACTTCGTCAAGCTGCGTAAGAACCTCGCGATCCGGCCACTTTCCGCCAATCTTCTCTGACTGTGTCCGTTCACCCTTGGCGCTGATGTACCACCCAGTGAAAAGCCGTCCATCGGCGTAACGCTTGGTTTTCTCGTTGTACTTTCCCAGCGTCCTGCGCCCAACCTGCTCGGCGATAGACTTGTGGACTTTCTGCCATGCGCCTTTTGGACTGTCAGCGGCGACCGCAATGATCGTGCCTGCGTCCAGGCTCGTATCGCTCGCGATTGGCGTGACGAGCCGGGCACCCACGTCCAGTACCAGCATGTTGCGCTCATTGGCCGGTCGCGTTGCCGCGTAGGCTCTGCAGCGACCGATGAAGCCGGGCACGTCGCCGCCGCTGAACATTTCCAGGTGCAGCATGCTGCGCATGCCTGGCGACGGCGATGCACGCGCCACGCCAAAGGTCTGGTATTCGCCGATCTGGCCGATGATATCGCCAGCCTTGACCGGGTACGGCTTGTCCAGCACCACGACCTGGTCCACCGGATCGGCCTTGTCAAACACGGCCTCCATGCGCGACAGATACACCCAACCGGTCTCCGCACCGGGCTTGATCTGGCCGTCCACGGCCTCGGAAGGAATGATCTCGCCCTCCAGCACTTCTCCAATATGGCCCCATACGCCCTTGCCCACCGCCTTGGTTTCGGTGAAGCGCACGCGGGCTCCCTGCGCCAGCATTCCCAACAGCTTGCCATTGGGCTCGGAGCGGATGTTCAGGCCCTTGCGCCCCTTGATGGCAGGCGCGACCGGTTCCGGCGCGGCCGCCGGGGCCGGCGCGGCCTCAGGATGAGGAGCAGGGGCACCCGGCGTCGGCAGGCTGCCGTATGGGACACGTTGTGGCGTCGCCTGTTCCACGGCGGCCTCAAGGCCAAAGCCTCTCTGGCCCATGCTTTCCTGCGCGCCCGCGCCACCCTGGCCCCACCCTCCGCCCAGGGGCGATTGGCCAAGGCCGAACGCACGGTCGTTGGCAAACGGCGAGCGCGCCGTCGGCGCGAACGGATCGGCCATCTCCTGGACTGGCGCAGGAGGCGGTGGAGGCGGGGGCGGAACTTTCTGGGTGTCTTCGGCCGCTGAGGCGCTCACTCGATAGGTGCTGTCGCCCTTCCAGTACTTCGCCCGCGGAATTGCCTGGTCCTGGCGGTAGCCCCGCCAGTCCATCAGATGCATGTAGAGGCTGAACAACACCAGGGTTTCCGGCTTGCTTTCGGTACGCTCCGGCGTTGCCGCGACCTTCGGCACTTCAGCCTTCTCGCCCTTCTTGGCGTTCTTGGCAGCCTCGGCCGCTGCTGTCTTCTGCGCCTCCTTCGCGTCTGCTGCGGCCTTTTTATCCTCCGCCTGCATCTTCACCGCCACTGCAGAGCGCATCTGCGCGGCATGGGTCTGCTCTTCAAGATCCCTGGTTTCAGCTTCGGGCTGGCAGGCCTTCAGCTGCGTACTTTCCGGCAGCACCAGGGTGTGCCTCACCAGTGTGAAGCCGGTGGAGTAAAGCGCTTTCAGCTGCTTCTCGCGGAACTGAACCGCCGGATAGGTGGAATCCAGCTTGTAGGCCACGATTTCGCCATCGGCGATGCAGCGCACACCACTTTTCTCCGCCAGTTGGGTCGGCCCCTGCGCCAGCTCGCTCGCGGTGCCATCACCAAAGTGGATGCCGCCATGCCACAGGCTGTTCCCGCCCACTGGGTAGAACCCATCCTCTGCGCCGCGCATGGCGTGCATATACGCCGCTACGCTGCGCGGGGCTTCGCCGTCCTTGAGGGCAAACGGATAGCCGAACGCTCCTGAAACGGCCTCCGTGCCGGGAAAGTCGAAGGTCGCCGGATCCACCGTTTTGTGCAGGCCGAGCACGCCCGACTTTGCGTACGGATGCACTTCAAAATGGAGGTGATTGCCCGAGCTGACGCCACCGGTCATGCCCACCGGGCCGAGGGGATCACCCTTCTTGACCTTGTCGCCAACTTTCAAGGGGGACGGCGCGGACATGTGTGCATACATGGTATGCACCACCTGGCCGCGAATCAGATGCTCGACAGCAATCGTATTGCCGTAGCCATTCATCGATCCGGCATAGACCACATGGCCATCAGCCGCGGCCGGGATCGGGGTGCCCGCGGGCGCGGCCCAGTCCTGTCCTTCGTGGCGTTTCACCGTACCCAGCGTCGGATGTTTGCGGGCCTGCGACCAGTTGCTGCTCACGCGGAACGGCGGGCCAGGGTTATACGTCGGCATCGTGCGTTTCTCTATCCTTGATCAAGCCCAGTCGGGCGTACACATCAACTGCGACTTCTGCGTGTCATCACCGTGGGGGCCCAGTACCGGCTTCCGCCCCTGCTGGCCATCTGGACCGCCGCCAAGCTCCGTACCCAACGCCTTCTGCAGGCGCGAACGCGCCTGATCCAGCGGCAGGTCGATGAGGACGCCAATGGGCGTCGGCGCGGCACCCAGATGTGCCACGACCCGATAGACCGGCACCCCATGGAAATCGGCGTTCACACAGAAGTATGCGATTCCGAATTCTGCGTCGCGCTCGCAGGGCTGCGGCGCATTCCTGGCCAGGTAAGGGTTCGCCGGACGGCCGGATTCCGCATCGATATACCAGCCCTTCGGGCTGCAATCGAGCAGGCCCTCAAACAGCGTCGCGCTGCTGTCAGGGTCCCCTTCGAGCGCTGGCTCGCCACGCGCAGCCTGTTCATCGGCGTGCGCCTGCGCCCTGATCGCCTCTGCCTCGCTCGAGCCTTGTCCCTGTGTCGCGGCCTGCCCACGTCCGTCAGGGCCTGAAGTCACCTGGCCACAGGCCGCCATGGGCAGCAGCGCGGCGAGCGCCAGAGCAAGATGCGCTGGCCTGCGCGATGCCCATGCACTGGACGTGAAAAAATTGATCCGAGTCATTGTCTTCACTCTGTTGCAGATAGCGCGCTGGCCTATCCCGAAAAGCCGGTAAGACGCCAGCTTGAGGTTTCGCTCTGGCTCCAGTTCGGCAGCTCGGTCTTGAACTGTGCCGGCCCCAGGAACGACTTGGTGGCAGCATGGACCGTGATCACGCCAGGACAGTTGAAGGTGATGTTGCCGCCCGCCACAGTAATACTAGCTCCGCCACTTGTGGCGACGTGCAGGACCTTGCCAGCCTCCAGCTCCACCACTCCCTGAGCGCTGGCACCGCGCAGCGCTTGCCGCGCCTGTACGCGGACGGCATCACCCTGTGCCTGTACATCCAGTTCGCCTTCACCACTGGCGATCGTCATCGCAGTATTGACTGCTGCGCCGCTGCTCGCCGCAGCCAGCATGCCTACTGCTTGGGATGCATGCAGGCGCGCCTTCTCCATCACGACCACGTCGCTGTGGCCGCCACTGGACAACAGCAGCCCCTCACCCGTGGACCAGTGCATCGACTGCCCGGCCAGCTGGACGACGCCATCGGGCGCGGCCAGGCCCAGCAGCGGGTCGCCACTATGCGGAACACGCGATTCTCCGGGAGCGGCCTCGCGGCGTGGTGCTTCCTCAGCAGCGGGATCGAAGGCTTCGCCGGTCATTGTCGTTCGCACGCTTGCCAGCAGACCCGGCAGCGGAGACTGGTCGGTAATGAGCGTCGAGCGCTTCGCCGAACCTGCCCCTTCCTGCAACGCCAGTGGGCTGGTCAGATGCGTGCGTGCCGCCTGGGTAAAGCGCTCACCCAGCGTCTGCAGCTGCGTCAGCAGCGCCGACGGCTGCACGGCCTCACCAGCGGGGGTGAGGCCGCCATGGCCATAGGCAGTGAACCACGCCCCGGCAGTACCACGCACCGCACCCCACGCATCGCTGCGCAGTTCGAAACCCGTGCCGCGCAGGCTGCCAACGTAGTTGTCGGCCTGGTGCCGCAGATGGCCGAGCGTCAGCTGCGAAACTTGCTGGCTGCTGGCCAGCTGGGCCCGCAGCTGCTGGTTGGAATCATCGAACAGCAGGTGGTTGCTGCCTTCGCCGCCGTCCCACTCGCGCGAACGGATACCCCAGAGGGCGCCGCCGTGGCGATGCGCCTGGTCACCGGCACCCGCGGCATGCCACGCCGGCGCCTGGCCACCACTGAGGTTGGCCTGCGCACTGTTGCGTGCATCGGCGGCCTGCCCGTAGGCGGACAGGTCGCCTTCGCCATTGGCACCTGCAGGCGTCGGCGCCACGCCCGCTTCGCCGCGCCCGTTGTACAGCGCCCCGAGCACCAGCGGACGATCAATGTCGCCATCCAGGAAGCCGACCAGCACTTCCTGGCCGATGCGCGGCAGGAACTGGCTGCCCACGCCCGGGCCCGCATAGCGCTGCGCGACGCGCAACCATGCGCTGTCCTGCACGCCGGCGCCCTGCGCCTGCTGGAAGTGGAAGCGAACGCGTACGCGGCCGTGGCTGTCGGCATGCAGGTCGCGGCTGCCCGCGCCCTGGCCGGCCACCACCACCGCAGTCTGGTAACCCGGCACCGTGGGGCGCGGATTCAGGCGCGCTCCGGTGCCGTCGATCAGCTGCGGACGCCACGGCGTGGTGCGCTCCACGGCCTGGAACGTGTTGCCATAACCCACTGCTTCGGCCTGTGCCCACAGCGGTGCATCCTGCGCATCGCCCGGTGCAACGCCAAGCGCGTCCTCCAGGCTGCGCCGCAGATCGGTCGGCAGGTTGTTGATGCCTGCATGGTCCACCGCGACGAGCAGGAGCTCGGGCGGGGTGGCGCCCGGCGCCTGCTGCAGGCGCAGCCAGCACCCGGAGTGCAGTCCACGGACCGTGCCGCGCCCCTGCCAGCTGCGGCTGTGGGCTTCACGGGCCTGGGCCTGCAATCGGGCCTGCCGCGAGGCCGAAGCCGCATCGCTGAAGGCATAGGCACCGACCGCATCGAAATCCTCGCGCGTCGACTGGCTGCCGCCACCGTCCGTCGGCGCCTGACCGGCCAGCGCTCGGACCTGGCGGTAGTCGTCGCTCTGCAGGTTGACGACGGTGCTGCCAAGGCGACGATGCAGGCCGATGGCCTGCACGCTGTCGCTGGATTCGGTCGCATCACTGCGGTGGAAACGCACACCGGCACCCGAACTGGCCGCATCTTCCGGCAGGTCGACGCTGTCGGCGAAGATCTCCATGCCATTGCCACACGGCGCTTCGTCATCCGCGTACAGCCGCCAGCCAAGACCTTCTTCGGCCAGCAGGCGCTGCAGGAAATCCAGGTCGCTCTCGCGGTACTGCACGCAGTAGCTGCGCACGCGCTGTCCGAGGAATGCGTCCATGCCCTCGGCCCACCGCCAGCGGGCGACCGTGGCGTGGCCGCCGAGCACCGCATCGACGATCTCGCGGATGCCCTGCTCCTGGAACACGCGGCTGTGCCGCGCGTACTGCAACCACCAGGTCCACGACACCAGCTGCAGGTGAAAACGAGCCAGGCCGCCATCGCTGCCCAGGCAGGACGCGTCCGCAACCAGCCCGCTGCGTCGCCATTCACCACCATCGGCGCAGCGGGTCACCAGGGTGGCGCGGGTGCCTGGCAATGCCGCCAGATCGATGCCCGCATCGGTGCCCACCAGGGTCACCTCCGTCCAGGCGTGCTCGCAGAGCGAATCGCGCCCCCGCCAGCGTTCGACCGTGCAGGCGGCCAGCGCCTCATGCTCCAGTCGATACAGACGCTGCGCATCACCAAGCCCGGCGACTGGCGTCATCACGTACTTCAGCTGATCCATGCCAATTCCAGAGTTAAAGACGTCAACCAACGTCGGTTTCCAGCCGGCGATGCTAGCAGATCGATAGGAGCGTCAATATCACGGCGGGATGACCTCCGCGAAACTGGGGGTTTCGTCACATAATTGACGGCACGGGCACTCAAGGGCGCTGTCGTTTCAGCGGACACCAGCGCGCTGTTCACACGCGCGGGCTAGAATCGATCCCAGTCCTCAACGAGACCTGCCATGCTGGATCAGGAAGCCCTGCTGGCCCCGATTTCTGACAACGTCCCGACCGGTGAAGACCTGTCGTTCTCCGCCGAGTTTGACCGGATCATCGAAAACCGTCGTGCCGACGACCCGACCCTGGATCAGGGCGCGTGGCAGACCGACATCAAATACGCCGACTGGAGCAGCGTCCTGCGCGACGCCAGCGACCTGCTGCAGACGCGAACCAAGGACCTGCGGCTGGCAGGCTGGCTGAGCGAGTCAGCCACCCAGCTGGAAGGCTTCCAGGGCCTGGCGGCCGGCTACCGGGTCACTGCCGGCCTTTGCGACCGCTTCTGGGACGACGTGCACCCGCAGGCGCCGGACGGCGATTTCGAAGAACGCATCGGCAACCTGAGCTGGCTGCTGACCAATTCCCTGCAGTGGCTGCGCGCCGTCCCGATCATTGCGGCACCGCAGGGCCGCTTCAGCCTGGCCGATTTTGAACACGCCCACGCCCGCGCCAACAGTGACGAGGACGAGGACGGTCGCCCGGGGCTGGACATCCTCAATGCGGCGCGCCGCGATACCCAGCACAGTTTCTATCGGCAGATGGCCGATGACCTGCCGGACTGCAGCCAGGCCCTGGCCGAGCTGCAGGCTGCCGTCGACAACCGGCTCGGGCTGGATGGCCCCAGCTTCAGCGCCGTCCGCGAACAGCTGGAGCACCTGCAGCGCACCGTACTGCGCTTCGCGCGCGAGGCCGGCGTCCTGCTCGATGGCGAAACGCTGCCGGCAGACGACGCGTTCAGCGAGACCGCATTTGCCGATGATGGCCCGTCCTTCGACACGGCTCCCGTCGCACCGAGCCGCGGCCCGGCCGGCGCTCCGGCCTCACGCAAGGAGGCGCTGCAGCAGCTGCGGCAGGTGGCCGAGTTCTTCCGCCGGACCGAACCGCACAGCCCGGTCGCCTATCTGGCCGAAAAAGCTGCACGCTGGGGCGAAATGCCACTGCACGTCTGGCTCAAGCGGGTCATCAAGGACCACAGCACGCTGGAGCAGATGGAAGAGATGCTGGATGTGAACCCGGAGGATTGACCTCTACTCCGGGCACCGCCGCAACGGAAGGATCGGGTGATACCCGATCCTTCTGTGTTTACTGGATCTTGAATTCGATACGACGGTTGCGGGCACGGCCGTCGTTGCTGGTGTTGTCGGCCACCGGCTCGTCCGGTCCCTTGCCCAGCACGTCCATGTGGCTGCCCGGGATGCCCTTGGCCATCATGTAGTTCTTCACCGCAAGCGCGCGCCCGTGGCTCAGCGCCAGGTTCGATTCGCGCTGGCCCACGTTGTCGGTGTGGCCGATGATGAGGAACCGGCTGTCCGGCATCTGCGCCATCTTGGCCACCATTTCGTCCAGGATGCCCATGCCGAACGGGGTCAGGCGGGCACTGCCACTCTGGAACTCGATGATGCGGTTGGCCAGCGTCTGGTCCAGCACGTTCTGCTGGGAGCCCACCTTGAGGGCGTTCGTCACCGTGTAGCTGGTATTGCTGGCCAGGCTGAGGTCGCTGGCGACCTGCTGGCGCAGCGCCTCGTTGCCGACCTCGCCGGTGATGCGCACCGACTGCCCGTTGACTTCCAGCTTGCCGGGCGAGACACGCTTCAGGCCCGGGTTGATCATGCCCGAAACGTAGTCGCCCCAGTTCGGCGGGGTTGCGATCGTCTCCACCTGGATCCGGTCGACCACGCGGTCGGCGCCGTACACCGCACGCAGGTTGTTCAACAGCTTGGCCTTGGTTGCCTGGTCAGGCACCACACCTTCGATGACCACCGGCCGCTCGGTTGCCGCAGGCGCGCCCGCGGCGGTGTTCTGCGCGGCCAGCGGTGCAGCTGCCAGCAGAAGCGGCAGCATGAAGTGGAGAGGGTTGCACACGCGCATCATCAGGTTCCCAGGAAAGTCTCGCCGAACAGCTTGCGTGCGGTGGCCAGGGCCAGGTCGTCACGGTCAAGGAAGCTGCCAAAGCGATTGAGGTTGTAGTCGCCACGCATGTAGTCGTCGACCCATTCCGAATGCTGGGTGCGGATCAGGAAATCGCCGGCCTCTGCCGGGTCCAGCACCGCGCGCAGCACCTGGCGATCGGCGCCGTTGAAGCCGACGATCATGCTGGGCGCGGCGTCGTTGCGGATCAGCACGGCCAGTTCAAAGTCGCCGCGGGCGACGAAGCTGGACAGCAGGTCGAGCCAGAAGGCCGCCACCAGCGGGCGATAGGCCGGGTCGCGCACCAGCGGGAACACCAGCGCCTTGTCGATGTTGACGTCGCCCCCGCTCAGCACCGGCTGCAGCAGCAGCCCCAATGCCGGCAGCACCTGCCGCAGTGCCACGTCACCGTGGCCGGAATCGCGCAGCCGCTGTTCGAGGTCGGCGACCGTGGTGCTTTCCAGGAAATCCTGGAAGCTGCCGTTGTAGTCACTGGGATCGGTGCTGATGCTGAAACGCGCATCAGCCAGCTGCGCCAGCGCCTGTGCGGCATCGCTGTCCTGGCAGGCCTGGCGTGCAAGGCGGGCCAGGCCCGACCAGGCGTTGGACATCGCCAGCGGGCTGCGGCCAATGAAGGGCAGCGGTTCCGGCGCGTCCAGGCGCAGTGCCGACAACAGCGGGAAGCGTCGCTCGGACGCGTCGCGGCTGGGCAGGAAGTGGCCGCACAGCACCATCTTGCTGCGCGAGCCGAGGAAGGCATAGTGGATCTCGGGCGCTTCGTCGTAGCGCTGCTTCCAGTCCGGGCTCTGGCTCAGCAGCTCCAGGCTTTCCCCGGCCCAGCGGTCGAGCCAGCCGAGCAGTTGGTGGTTGTCGGCCGCGCGGACGAAATCGCCGCGCGAGGGCACCTTGCCGAAATAGGACACGCCTGCACTGACCACCCGGCTCATTGCGCGCCTCCTGCGGCCGGAGCCGGCGTCGGCGTCGCCGCCGGTGCCGCAGTGGGGGCCGCCTGTGCAGCGGGTTCGCCACCGGCGACGCGTTCGGGCAGCTGCAGTCCGCGCTGCCAGTCGCCACCACCCTCGGCGGCTTCACCGGCACGACGCACGATGCGCATCTCCACCGGCACCGACACGCCATTGCCCGTCCAGGTAATGCGGCTGGAATCATCCAGACGCTCGACCTGGCCAGCACCCATCAAGCGGTTGACGCCGTTCGAACCCGGCGCGCTGAACACTTCCACCGTCCTGCCATCGCCAGTCACCGCGGTGATCTTCACGCCCGGCACCTGGCCGACGTTCGGGTACTGCATGGTCGTCCACTGCGGCGGCGTATTGCGATAGCGCAGCACCTGGCCATCGATCTCGATGGTGTACTCCAGCGCACCGGCTGCAGGCGCAGGCAGGATCTCGAACACCGTGGTGTCCTGTGCCGCACCCGCTGCCGCGCCGCTGACCCAGTTGCCGTAGTTGGCGACCAGGTCGGCCGACAGGTTCACGCCCTGCCCTGCCCAGCGCCGGGTCTCCAGCAGCGGCCCGCGCTGGATCACCAACGAACCCAGGGCTTCCTTGTTGAACGCCGCGATGCTGCCACTGGCGCCGAACACTGCGGCCACGTCGCTCGGAGCGGCATCGACGTCGGAGTTCAGGTTGAACGGATACTGCTGGCCGATGCGCGCCTTGAACGGGTCGTACACCTGGGCCTTCCAGGTCTTGTTCACCTCATCCTCGGTTGGCGTGATGAGCGCGCTGAAGGTCTGGGTGAGCGGGCGCAGCAACAGCGGCCGCAGGGCGGCGCGCTGCTTCTCGTCCAGGCCGGTCAGCACCTGCTCGTCGACCAGGGCCAGGCCCACGCTCAACTCGGACCCTTCGTTGCTGAAGGTGTCCTGCATCAGCTTGCGGGTGCCCACGCCGATCTCGCCCTGGCTCTTGATGGCATTGAGGCGGGCGCGCAGCTTGGCCAGCGTTTCGAAGTAGGCGGTCATGATGGCCGGCTGGTCACCGCGCTCGCTGGTCAGCCGCGCGATGCCCTCGAACGCCTTGCCGATCGGGCCGACCGGCTGCGCTGCGGCGGTCGCGGCCGGATCCTTGCGCAGCACGGTGCGCTGGAACCACGCCACGAAGCCCTTGCGTGCCTTGGTCGAACGCGCCAGTGCCGCCGGGTTGTCCCACACCGTCTCCTCGTTGATGCGCTCCAGCAGGATGCGCAGCGGCGAATTGGTCGCATCACCCAGCTTGTTGACGCGCGCCACGGCCTCGTCGAAGGTGCTGAATTCAGCCACGCTGAGGCCCTGCACGAACTTGCTCCACTCGCGTGCGTAGTCGTTCTTGTACAGGTTGACCAGCTCGCGCGACACATGCTCCGGACTGCCCGCCAGCGAAAGATCGCTCTGCTCGGTGGTGCCCAGCACCCAGTCGGTGGTGCTCAGCTGCGTGTTGGCCGCTTCCTTGATCGCGTCCTGCACATAGTCTTCCCATGCCTTGCGGGAGAACGCGCCGGAAATGGCGTAGCTGCCATTGATCAGGCGGCCGTTGCGCTCCACGCCGATCAGGTTGTCGACGGTGGTGGTGCCGAAACGGGCACCGGCGCGCGCCTTGATCTGCGCATACACGCGCTCCATCGCCGGCTGGCCCTTCATCACCTGGCCCAGCGCCTGGCGGGTATCGGACACCAGCGTGACCTTGTTCTGCACCTGCGGCCAGCTGGGCTTGCCCGACTGCGCCACGTAGAAGGTCATCAGCTTCTCGGCAGCACGCACCATCTCTTCGCGGCTCATCTGCCCACGGTTGGCTTCCAGCCAGGTGCGCCAGAACAGGGTCAGTTGCTGCGACAGGTGGGCGCCTTCCACATACTTCGGG
Organism: Stenotrophomonas sp. PFBMAA-4; assembly: GCF_030053215.1. NCBI lineage: Bacteria > Pseudomonadati > Pseudomonadota > Gammaproteobacteria > Lysobacterales > Lysobacteraceae > Stenotrophomonas > Stenotrophomonas sp. PFBMAA-4. The sequence goes on from NZ_JASGBW010000041.1 coordinate 24,467, forward strand.
TTACCCAGCATCAGGTAGGTCTTGAGCGCGTTGTAGGCGTCGTTGGTGCTGGTCGGCGATGCGTTCTGGTAGAGCACCTCGCTGTCGGCGGCGGCACCCGTGCCCTGCCCCAGCTTGTCGCGCTCGGCGACCACCTGGCCCAGGTAGTTCTCCAGGTTGGCGACGGTCGGCGCCAGCATCACCTGCTGCATGCCGTGGTTGTATTCACGCAGCAGCTTTTCGCGGATGGCCGTGCCCTGGTACAGGCCCAGGTGGGTGGTGATGCCGCCCTCCTTGCCGTAGCGGTCCAGCTGCTCCATGCGGTCCTGCAGCAGCAGCAGCGCATCGATGCGTGACTTCAGGTCCATGCGGTCCTTCTGCACGCGCACGGCCTGGTCCAGATCCTTGGTGGCGTTGGCCACCAGCTGCGCATTGGTGGTGTAGGACCAGGTCCACAGGCCCAGCGCCAGCGCCAGCACGCCCACGGCACCGAGGAACACGCCATAGCGCAGGCGGTTCTGGTGTGGGCTCGAATACTGCCGGACCAGTTCCTTGTCGGCAAAGATGACCTTGCGGAACAGATCCTTGAGGAAGAACGCGGTGTGCCCGGTAGGTGCTTCGTCCACGTTCGAGCCGCGCTGCAGCGCGAACTGGCGGCCGACGCGCTCGGATGCATGGTGCACCGAACGGCCCTCCTGCAGCGCGCTGGAGAAGTAGAAGCCACGGAACACCGGCTTGAACTGGTAGGGGTTGTCTTCGAACAGGGTGGCGATGAAGGTGCGCAGCGCCGGCTTGATGCCCACGAACTCCAACGGCAGCGACAGCAGGCCCGGCGAGACGTCGCGGCCGCGCTGCATCGCCATGTGGGTCAGGCTCATTTCCTTGATGCCTTCGGCCAGCTCATCGAAATGGCTGTCGAACGCATTCAGCGCGTCGCCCTGCTGCTGCACGTCGAAGGGCAGCGTCGCGCCCCACACGTGCTCGCGCTCGGCCGGATCCAGGTTATGGAAGAACTCGCTGAAGCCGGCCACCAGGTCGGCCTTGGTGAACAGCACATACACCGGCGCGAACACTTCCAGCCGCTCGGTGATTTCCTGCACGCGCTGGCGCAGGTTCTTGGCCAGTTCGATGGCGAACTCCGGCTTGCTGCCGGACAGCTCGGCCAGGCTGGCGGCGATGATTACGCCGTTGATGGGCGCGCGCGGACGGTTCTTCTTCAGCAGGCCCAGGAAGGTCAGCCATTCCATGCGGTCTTCAACGCTGACCGAGTAACGGCCGGCGGTATCCAGCACGATGCCGTTGGTGGTGAAGTACCAGTCGCAGTTGCGCGTGCCACCGATGCCCTGCACCACGTTGCCGCGGTTGTCCTCGAACGGGAACTGCAGGCCGGAATTGAGGATCGCCGTGCTCTTGCCCGCCGCAGGGTTGCCGATGATCACGTACCAGGGCAGCTCGTACAGCGCCGCGCTCCCCTTCAGCACGCCCATCCGCGAGGACTTGATCTGCTTGACCGCGTCCATCATGCGCGTGCGCAGGGCCTCGGTGTCGGCACGCTGCGCGGGTTGCGCACCGGCCACCGCCTTGTCCGCCTCGTCCTTGACCATCGCCTCCACGCGCTTGGCAGCGCGGCGGGCCAGGATCCGCTTGATGATCCACACCAGCAGCGCCAGCACCAGCAGGCCTGCCAGCACGATCGCCACCCAGATCCCGATCTGCCGGGCTTCGGCCTCGCCGTAGTGCGCCAGCGCCGCGGCACCAACCAGGCCGACCACCAGCCAGAGGCGGTAGTCACGCAGGTAGTAGCTGAAATTGCTCAAACTCATGCAGGGGTCCAGGGGTCAGGAAGCCAGCGACGCATCGGCCGCAGGCATGGGGGAAGAAAGAGGATCAACCGCGCCGAACAGGCGCTGCTGGTTGTCGGCCACGCCCAGCAGCAGCACGGGCTCGGCATTGCGTTGAAGCTGCGCATGGGCCAGCGCCAACTGCGCCAGCGGCAGGGCGGGGCCAAGCTCACCGGCACTGACCGCCACGGCCAGGCTCTGCGGGCTGAAATCCAGGTCGGGCGACAGCGAAGCGGTGATCGCTGCCGCATCCACCATCAGATCGCCACGGTGGTCGGCATCATGCAGCACGAACTGCACCGGTGCGCGGCCCGCACTGAGGCCGGACTGCCACTGCGTCGCCAGGGCGGCAAGCTGGCGGCGCTGTTCCGCCGGGCGCTGCCCTTCGATCTGCTCGGCGCGCACCAGCTGCGGCCGCCACAGGCGCCCATCGCCCTCACGCCCCTGGGCCAGGGTCGCCAGCAGAACGCCGGCTGCACCCTCGCCGGGTACGCGGCCGTCGGGATTCCGCGCCGTAGCGAGTACACCCGCGGACTGCCAGGACGAAACGATATCGGGATCGATGCATGACGACGCCGCCAGCAGAAGGTGCCAACGCGGCACGGGGGACGCAGAAAGGGCATCGATCACCCGCTGCGCGTGCGGCCAGACCTCGCGCGCCGCGTCCAGCGTCGTGACGCGCACATCGAACCGCCGCGCGTCGATACCGGCCTTGCGCGCCTGCCCAAGCAGCCACTCCTGCACCCACGGCCGCAGCGCATCGGACCAGCGGCCCGGCACCAGCAGTTCGATCGTCAGCACGTTCTCCACGCGCTGTTCGTCGCGGCGGCGCAGGCCGGCCACCACCACTTCCTCGGATGCGACGATCTCCGGCAGCGCTGCGTAGACTGCTTCCAGCAGCTGCTCCAGCACCGGCTGCAGCAGGGTCATCGCGCGGCGCTCGTGGGCAGCCGTGTCGATGCCATCCTGCCGCACCTGCAGCACTTCCAGCTCGTCCAGGTCGGGCGCTGCGCTCATCCGCACAGGCAGGTTGTGGTTGTCGCGGAAACGCCCGTCCAGCGACGGCCGGGGGGGCGCGGCGGCCACCTCCAGCAGTGCCTGCGGTTCCAGGTCGATGCCCAGCTTCAGGCTGCCGGCCAGCAGAGCCACCGACGCCGGCACCGCTACGCCGGGCTCCTTCACTGCATCACCCTGCGGGGTCGTCGCATCCGTGGCGGCCGGCGCTTCAAGCGCACTGTCGACACCACGCCGCAGCGCACCGCGCACCATGAAGCCTGCACCGCTCAGGCCCACCGGCAGCAGCCCGAGGTAGGCCAGCATCTGCATGCCCGTAGGCACCGTGCCGCTGTTGCGCCAATAGAGGATCGTCGCGCCCCAGGTGGCGATGAAGACCATCACCACCGACGCCGCCCTGCCCAGCCATCCTGCCATCAGTTGCCGTGCTCCATGCGATGCTCCCTCAACCGCCGCTCAGCGCAGGCCCGTCACGGCCTGCGAAGCGACCAGCGTCGCCCCACACGCCGTGCGGTCGCCGTCGCGCGCTACCGGTTGTCCGTCGATGATGACAGTGGCATCGCCGCTGACGATGGTCGTTGAACCGTGCATGGCACACGCGGCGCGGTCACCCACACGCGCCACGGCCTTTCCATTGATGTCGGTCTGGCCGGTGCCAGCGACCACGCTGCCGCCGTGGCTGAGCTTGTCCCCGACGACGATAAACGGTCGTGCCATCCATCACACTCCTTGATTCCATGTAATCCAGCCTTCCATCGCCACGGACGCGGCGACCTGGATCATCCCCGCAACGATACCAGTATCACAGAAGCGTTATCACCCTTGGCGTGAAAGCTCCTCGCGCTTGGCGGCGCGTGCGGCCCGGCAGCGCCCTGTCATTTCCACGTGAACGTAATCCTTGATGCTGCGCCAGTTGCCACCCCAGTCCAGCCCGGCCTGCTCGGCAAGCTCGCCGTAGAGGAAGTAACCGCGCTTGGTCCAAGCGTCGTTCATATCCCACTGCAGCTTGCCATCACGCATGGGAGCGCTGTCCACGCCCAGCCCGTACTGATGGCAGCTCTGCCAGGCCCCTGCCCGCGTCGCCTTGCCGCCCGCCATCAACTCGGCCTGCCGCTGCGGGCTGCGATAGCCCTCAATCAGCACCATCTCATAGCCATATTGGCGCCGCATGACTTCGTAGATGGCCAGCACACGCTGCTGCAGGTCGGGATCGATCTGGTCCCACTTGCGGTCGGCCGTGACGATTTCCGGCCGCAGCCGCCGCACTTCTGCCGTGGTGAAAACCTCCGGCGGCGGTGGCGGTGGCGGCGCCAGGCGCTCCCCACGCAACAGCTGCGCGACCATTGAACCCGACTCTGCGAAATCATCGCCCCGAAAATCTTCCAGCACCACCGTCTTTCGTGTGACCAATATCACAGTTGGAGGAATCAGCAGCGCCGCTGCGGCAATCGCCATGATTGGCCAATGGCGACGAATCGCGCTGTGCGCGGCGCCCGCTTCTTCACGAACCCCACTGCGCACCCGCGTCACACCATCACCGACCCGGCCCCCTACGCGGCCCGCCCTGCGGCGGAAACGGCCCAGCGTCGCACCCAGCACCGCGCGCAGCGACTCGACGCTTTCCGGGAACAGCAAAACCCAGCACACGCCGGCCACCAGTATTACAACGGCAATGGCCATAACCACGATTGGTACCACCGGTCCTCCCTGACATGCGCTCTGGTTGACGCCCCATCCGCTTTCACTAAGAATGCGGAAATTCGCTTCGGCAGCTGCCGACTCACACCAAGGGCTGGATGCACTTGAATAATGGCGGAATCAATCGGCCAAGTCTGCTCTCAGGGGGAGCGCAGGCAAAGGGCCAGGCACCGACATCGGGCCGAATTCTCGCAGACATGGAAGGTCGACAGACCACCACGTCCACGCGCGCTGCGCGCACACCGTCTGGCGGCAACCGCCGCATCGGCCTGTGGCTGGGGGTCGCCGTGGCGATCGCCGCCATTGCCGGCCTGGCCGCCTGGGGCCTTTCAGGCAGCGGCGGCTACAGCGAATCCGGCGAGTACTCGCTGACCCCGGATCCGGCGCAGTCCAGCGGACCCACCGGGCATCCGGACGTCCCTGTCGGCGCGCCGCATGACGGCGCCGCCACGATTGTTGATGCACCTGCAGGCAGCGATGGCGCCGCCACGGGTACGCCATTGGAGAATGCCGCCGCTGCACCGACCGATGCGGCGGCCACTGCACCGGCAGCTGCATCGGCTGCAGCGGCACCGGCCGGTGGCGCACGTGGCACGTCGCAGGCCGCGCGCAGCGCTCGCGCAGGAACCCAGCCCGGCAGCAAGGGCCAGGGCGATGAGAACCTGCTCGGCACCCTGCTTGGCATCATCAAGGAAGAAGACAAGGACAAAGCGAAGGCCAAGGCGAAGGCCAATGCCCAGCCGCAGAGCATGGACGAGCTGATTGCGCAGATTGAAGCCGATCAGCGCAAGCGCACCGAGGACGAGCGTGCCGCATTCGAGCGCGTGGCCAGCAAGAAGTCCGCATCGACCGAGTCGAGCATCCAGGCACAGCTTCGCAGCTGCCCCAGCCCGACCTCGCTGAAGGGCGTGGACTGCCGGCGCCGTATCTGCGCGGCGGTGAGCGGGAAGGATCCGGCCTGCCCGGCGATGTAAGCCAAGACCGTAGAGTCGAGCCATGCTCGGCTCTCCCGGTCAGATGGACTGACGACCCGCCTGCGATTGCGCCATGACCTCAGGCTCGGCCAGTCTCAGCGGGTCATTCGGATCGACCTTGCAGGCATCCTCCACCCATTGCGGCCACTCCGGCATGCGGCAGGACCGCAGGACCAGCCAGCGGCACAGCACCAGGGGCAGCAGCAACGGCATCAGCACGAACCGGGCGCCCAGCATGGCTGGGCCAAGGCTGGCGACCACGAACAGGTAGCAGTTGCGCAGGGAAGGATTGACCGAAAGGTTCATCTGCCGGCCCTCGATCGTGTCGACCACGTCCGCCGGCCCTTGCTGCATGTAGCGCCTGACGAATTCCCACAGTCCCCTGATCGTCTGCTCGTCATCGAAGTAGTGGCCCACGGCGAAGGTGCGCTGGACCACGCCCTCATCAATGATGCTGCAGCGCAGATCACGCAGGAACGCCTGGCTGGTGCCTCGTCCGATATAGAACACCGCCTCATCCCAAGGCACTGCCACGGCCCCTTCCTTGCCGCCGGTGAAGAAATAGACCATCCGGTTGCGACGATTGAATCGGGTCGGATACCACGCGTACGTGAAAAACTCGTACTTGAGTGTCGTGTGCCAGAACAGGGTCGGCGCACCGATCACGCACACCGCCACCATCGCGTACATCACCCAGTCCCACGCGTCGCCCTCAAGATGGGGGATCACCAGCGTGAAGAGAAGGAAGAAGCCGAGCAGGAACAAACCCAAGGTGCCCAGCAGGACCACGGTGGTCGACACCATGCCACGCAGCCTGAAGCGCCGGTCGATCAGTTCGATATAGGTTGAGTTGAAGCGGATCAATGAGGCGCGTTCGTCGGGCGCTGCGACCTGGGCCTCGTGCCTGTTCAAGCGTGAAGCCGACTCTTCAGCGGAGAGCGCGCTACCAATGGGAAATTCCCGCATCCATCCGGTGTACATATCCTCATCCCTGCCAACCCCAACCGGTTGCATGTTACAGAGGAAATGGCGTGACGCGAGACTGGGTGGGCGCACGCTTGTAACCCGACATGGTTGCACTACCAGGAATGTCTCACATACCAAGCGGCCCTGACTCCGTACCGGGCTGCTAGGGAACACCTTCTCGGCAAAGTTGAGCCTTTACTTCCCCATCCCTGCTCCTGGCCTCCTGAATGCTGCTGATCCAGTAAGAAGCCAGGAGATCATCTTTTCCATGCGAACGATCAACGCCACCGTAAACGGGCGGAGCACGCAGAACTCTGGAATCGGTATTCGGACTCTGTCGAGCCACGGCAGCCGGCCACACCGGACGCCTGCATGTCTTCATAACCAGGTATCTGAAAATCGCCCACGGGAGAGTCAATGGAAGGGCTATCCACATCAAACCCCGTCCAGCAGACGACACGTGTATGACGAAGGCATTGCGGAAAGAATCAATTGTGGACGTGTACAACTGAAGCGGGGGAAACGGAAGGGCGCCGATTCCGCCCTCCATGAATCGCCTTATCATCTCCCAATGCGCCAGTACCGTTGCCGGGCTTGAGCCGCAATCTGACCCAATCGCGAACACGTGTGAAATCTTGCCACCGTCCATTATGAGCGCCTTCAAGTCGTAGGTCATTCCCTCATCTGGACCGAAGGGCTTATCCCTCCCAATGATGAACTTTATATCACCCCAGGGCACCTTCACGTATCCATCGTCCCTGCCCGTAAAGAAATACACAACCCCCTCTTCACGATTGAACAGCGACGGATAGTACTGATGTCTGAGTACATCCTTCGAAATGAGGAACGTGTACGAGAACACCAGAAACGCGATGATTGCCAGATAAAATGGCACCAGGCCGTAGTCCAACGCACCGTCGGAAAGGTCAGACCTGAGAATGGCGCCACCGAAGATCAAGGCAAGCACAGAACCTACCGCGCCCCCCATTGCAGCCCAACCCCGGTATAGGAAGTGGCGGTCCACGTACTCCAGGCACGCCTCATCCACCCGGATGATTCCGCGATCCACCGGTGTAAATCCTGACGAGTCAAAATTTCCAAGATCAGCATTTTCTTCGTAAGCAGTGGGCGCCCTGCCAACCACATACTTGCTGGATAACCAACCCGCAAACTGACTCATCGCCCACCTTACTTGACTCATGCCAGAGAAATGCACCACCTTTCGCAAGCGCTCTCACCGCTAGCCGGTCGACCGCCAGATCGCGGACACAATGGCAGTGCCCATCACGACACCAATCGCAGTGCAGATCATCGGCCAAGCCTTGTCCAGGAAACCCAGGCGCGGATTGTCACGCCAATCACGTTCCCATGGGTCTGCTCGGTCGACACCGGCGCCGCCCTCCACTTCGGTCGGCCACGCAGGGATGCGGCTGGTCGTCATCGCCAACCATCGGCCCAAGGCAATGAAGCTGAAAGGCAAGCAGGAAACAACGTGCAACCAGGGCCAGCGAACCAGGCCGGCAAAGGTCCGGACCACGCCAAACACGAATCCCTCTTTCCTGTCATGGATGGGCAAGTAGAAACCTACCTCCCCGCAAAGATGCTCAAGCTCCGCGTCCCCGCCCTGCATGTACAGCCGGATGAACTCCCACAACCCCAGCAGATCCGACTGCTCCCCCATGTACTCGTAGCCCAGCGAGAACGTCTCCAGGACGGTCTTTCGGTCATCGGAGAGAAAATGCGCGCGGATGTCGTGGGTACGCCCTATGGGTGGGGTCGTTGACTCGCCGATGAAGAAGAACAAACGGTCCCAGTCACCACTGGCAACCGTACCGTCCTGGCGAAAGAAGTGCACCTTGCGATTCACGCGATCCAATCGGATCGGATAGTGCGTCCATCGGAAGCACTCGCTTCTGAAGAGCCACACGATGCCGGCAAGAATGAACAGTGAAACGGGCGCGATGAAGAGCCAGAAGCACCAGAGGATCCAGCGTTCGTCCTCCCGGAATGGCTCACCCAGGAGAATCAGGTTCACGAAGAGGTAGGACGACGTGGGCACGAACGCGAGCGCGCCCATGACCGAGAGCCAGACATTGAAGCCCTTCACCGGGTACCAGCGATCCACCAGCTCGAGGCAGGTCGAGCTGAACTTGATCACGGACAGCCCGCTCCGTGCGGGCATTCCTACTGAGGCCGAAACGTCCAATCGCTGATCTTCCTCAGCGACCGTGAGGGGACGATTGACCGCAAAACGAAGATTCCTGGCATCGATTCCAGCGTAGTCCATTACCTCACCACTCCAACCCAGTCCATGGACGATCCTACTGCAACAACGTGGTGTCGTGCGCCCCTGCGACATGCACAGGAACGTTGCCGCCGGTCAGCACTCATCCCGCCTCGCTGTCGACCGACTCTGCCATTCGAAACAACCCCCAGCACAGTGATGTTCATGCCCAGAATAGTCATGGGCTTGCGTCAGCACTATCCCGGGCATAGCCTCGATGGAGCCCGCATTCAAAGCAAATTTCGCTGCATGCAGACTCAACAGGATCTCCGATTTACTGAAGGCCCCCTACAACCTGATGCAACTTCGCGGGCCTACTCCGTGCGTGACGTGGTGCGCCTTGATGACGAGGCCATGGTCTGGTCGCAAGGCAATGCTGCTTCGCGGATGGAATCCATCATGCCGGTCGCTGCTCTGGTGATGCTGTGCATGGCCATCGGCCTGGGTTACATGGGGGCGATGGTGGCGCTTGAACCCACAGAAAGCATGGGAATGCGTGTGTTCGCATCGACGAGCGCGGGCCTTGGTGCCGCGACACTTCTGGGAACCGCTTTCCTGTGCATCAAGCTGAGCATTGGCAGCAAGCAGAGCGACCTGTACTTCTTCCGCAGGACCCGGAGAGTCTTCTGTGTTGTCGACGGCAAGCAATGCCTGTTGGACTGGAACAACGTCAGGCCCTATGCCCGCGTCGGGTACAGCTCGGCCCAGCCCGGCGCGCTCTTGATGATGGCCCTCGACCTGATGGAGATCTATCCCGAGACTCCTGAACTATGGCGCCTGCGCTTTACTGTCGATGGCCCCCTTCCAGACCGGGAAGCCTGCCAGCAGGCATGGGAGCTGATCCGGCGCTATATGGATGAAGCGCCCGAAGCGATGCCCGCGACCTTTATGGTTGATCCATCGCACTGGACGACATCCTTGCTGGAGCGAGGACCGCTCTCTGCCGGTGGCGCGGGCAAGGAGATGATTGAACGCATCCGCGCCATGAACTGGAACGTCTTCGCTGTCCCGCAGTATCTGGGAAACGTACTGTTATGGCTGATCTTCTGGCCAGAACCCTTGTCACAGATGCTCTATGCCCGGTTCAAGCGCCCGGTAGCGGCACCCACGGACCTTCTTGCCAGCAACTCCACGCGCGGCAGCAGCGAGCACTATTCCATTCTGCGCTCCAGCCCTGAAGACATTGCCGGAAGGAGAAAGGCTGCCCTCCAGGTCGCGGTGGTGTGCAGCATCAGTTGCCTGATCAGCTTGATTGGCTGGAGCTTCATCACCTACTCGCTTGTTTTCCTGCGCAGCTGACAACGCGTTCTTTGCCTGCTGCTGCCCCTCATCAGTACGTATCCGATTGCACAATGACGATTTCTTTTGGAAACCTTTTCTACATTGCGCTGTCCACTGGACTCATCGGGCTCCTTGCGCACTCCATCCATCACTAGCTTTGCCGGTTTACCGGCTGGCAGTCCAGGAGCAAGCGATGGCTTGCCATCAGTCCGCTGATCGCGGGCATCGCACTGGTGCTCTTCACAGCGATTCTTGTCAGCACAAGGTGAGATGGCGGGGAGTCAGAGCTCCCGTGATCTCTGGCTGGCCGGGTACGCTTAAGACCGTCCTGCGCCGAGATGCGGATGCAACGTGACACAGGCAAGGCAGATGCCCGAGCTTGCCCGCGGTCAATGCGGATGGCGGGGCACATCGAAATCCTTATCTGCGCCGCTTCGTACCACCCGCCCCCGGCTTTTCCAGGCTGAGTCGCTCTCTCAGAGTGGCGTCAGTGAATGGACCGGCCCCCACTGAATGCAATACTTCAGCCGGCCATAGCGGCTTCCGCTGCAACCGATAACTGATGTAGCGATTCAATCGAATGTACGCGGTCAAGGGCAGCGCGATCAGACTGATCGTGCCCAGCAACCACATTGCCGGCCCCTTCTTCCAGTACTGGCGGGAACCTGGCCCGATAAGAGGTTGCGCGATAGTCAATGCTTCACCAAGGCTTACTCCGAAGTCCTGGTACCGCGATTCACCGGGCATCCAGACGGGACCGACGCCCTCCATCATGCGGCGTATATACTCCCATCGCTCTACAGGGCCGGACTGGTTACCGAAGCCAAAGCTCGGGCCAACGCCAACGCGTTGGACTTCCACCGGGCTACCGGGGCGATCCGCGATCGTAAGCACCAGACTTGCTTCCCGGCGAGGCACCTGGCCGGTAAAGATCGTATAGCTGACAATCTCCGCGCCTACGCAATCCCAATCATAGGACTGCACTTCGCAACGAGGTCGACCGAACACATTCCAGCCCCATTGCCACCAGGGTAGTCCAAGTGACTTGAATACATGCACCTTTCTTGCAGGCTGATCAAACAGGACCGGCTCGGCACGGTAGCCCACCCAGTCGGCCTGGACGAACAGCAGAAAAACAAAGAGCAGGGCAAACTGGAGAATCGTGACCCAGCTGACGCCAGTGACGAAAAACGAAATATACAACCCAAGCGCTGAGGAGAGGACGCCCACCCAACCACAGCTGCTGGCATACCCACGCATGGCACTCATCTGATCGACAAATGAGATCCCATGCTCATACACATCCATCACGCCACCATGGGTGAAGGATCGCGGGGATGCTTGGTAACTCTTCACCGGAAGCTTCAGCGCAGTAGATGGCGCAATTGAATCATCCTGCATCGCATTTCCAATTCGCCACGTAACGGATGCTCGACTTTGGCGCGAAGGCCCACCCAGGCATCCTCCCACCGATCGACCTGCTTGCGCTCGCGCGCGTGCCAATGGTCTTGACCTTCGAGCGCTTGGCGTCGGGGCTGCAGCCCGCAGGAAGGCATCCGGCCAACAACCACGCGCTTGACGTGCACGAAGCTCTCAAAAGCGGGAAGTTCGACAACAAGCCTAATCTAATCCAACCATCTTGGTCGCCGACGCATCTGGGCTCGACACGGTGCAGTCGCGGAGGCCAACCGGCTTCCGTATATCAACGATAACCCCAAGCTCCGCTCAGACGGAAGACGAGCGCTTGTGTCGCTTCTTTCCAGTTCCAGCCGGCTTCTCCAAGCTGAGCCGCTGCCTCAGAACCGCATCGGTGAATGGACCGGCCCCCACTGATTGCAAGACCTCAACTGGCCATCGAGGCTTCCGCTGCAACCGATAACTGATGTAGCGATTCAGTCCGATGTACGCAGTCAAGGGCAGCGCGATCAGGCTAACCGTACCCAGCAGCCACATTGCCGGCCCCTTCTTCCAGTACTGATGGGAACCTGGGCCGATCAGAGGCTGCGCAATTGTCAACGCCTCGCCCAAGCTTACTGCAAAATCCTGATACCGCGACTCGCCGGGCATCCAGACGGGACCGACGCCCTCCATCATGCGGCGTATATACTCCCATCGCTCTACAGGGCCGGACTGGTTACCGAAGCCAAAGCTCGGGCCAACGCCAAC
>NZ_JASGBW010000042.1:0-36145 GCF_030053215.1 Stenotrophomonas sp. PFBMAA-4
AGCGTGCGGTGGCCGCCGCGCAGCCGGCGCTGAGCCCCAGCGTCCCGGCCAGCAGCACCCGCCACCTGCCCTTCGGTGATGTCGGCAGCCTGCAGGCCCGGCCCTGGCCGAAGTCCAGCCTGGCCCCGGCCGCCGGCGGCGCGCTCAACGCCAGCTTCCCGACCTCGTCCGGTGGCGCCGCGTTCTACCCGTTCGAACCGCGCCTGCAGGAAGAACTGCCAGCGCCGCAGCGCCCGCGCGACTGACGCGTGCGGGCCCATGCCCCGCCACTGGCGGGGCCCTCCTTCCCCCTCTCCATCCGATCCGGAGGTTGCCGTCCGATGACTCACCGACTCCGCACGCAGGCCATGGGCCTGCTCGCCCTGACCCTGCCGCTGGTGGCCTGTGCCCAGCCCGCCGCGCCGACCGCACCGCAGGCGGCCCCGGCCGCCGCAGCCGCACCGCGCGCCCCGGCGCAGCCGCTGGTCAGCGGCCTGCCTGATTTCACCAACCTGGTCGAACAGGTCGGCCCCGGCGTGGTCAACGTCGATGTCACCATCGTCCGCAACAACCGCCAGGCCTCGCGCGGCCCGATGGGCGACGACGACATGCCTGAGTTCTTCCGCCGCTTCTTCGGCCCTGATTTCCCGATGCCGGGGCAGGGGCCGGGTGGCCAGGATGGCGGTCCCAGCATCAAGGGGCGTGGCATGGGCTCGGGCTTCATCATCTCGCCCGACGGCTACGTGCTGACCAACTACCACGTGGTGGCCGACGCCAGCGAAGTGAAGGTGAAGCTGGGCGACAGCCGCGAGTTCACCGCCAAGGTGGTCGGCAGCGACCAGCAGTACGACGTGGCCCTGCTGAAGATCGACGGCAAAAACCTGCCGACCGTGCGCGTGGGCGATTCGAACACCCTCAAGCCCGGCCAGTGGGTTGTCGCGATCGGCTCGCCGTTCGGCCTCGACCATTCGGTCACCGCCGGCGTGGTCAGTGCCGTCGGCCGCAGCACCGGCGGCCCGGACCAGCGCTATGTGCCCTTCATCCAGACCGACGTGGCGATCAACCAGGGCAACTCCGGTGGCCCGCTGCTGAACACCCGCGGCGAAGTCGTCGGCATCAATTCGCAGATCTTCTCCGCCTCCGGCGGCTACATGGGCATCAGCTTCGCGATCCCGATCGACCTGGCGATGAGCGCGGTCGAGCAGATCAAGAAGAGCGGCAAGGTCACCCGTGGCCAGCTGGGCGCGGTGGTCGAGCCGATCGATTCGCTGAAGGCGCAGGGCCTGGGCCTGCCGGACAGCCGTGGCGCGCTGGTCAACCAGATCGTCCCCGGCAGTGCCGCGGCCAAGGCGGGCGTGCAGCTGGGCGATGTCATCCGCTCGGTCAATGGCAGCACGGTCAACACCTGGTCCGACCTGCCGCCGCTGATCGGCGCCATGGCCCCGGGCAGCAAGGTCACCCTGGTCGTATACCGCGATGGCAAGCCGCGTGAGCTCAGCGCCACCCTGACCGCCCTGACCGATGACGGCCAGGACAATGCCCGCGGCCCGTCCGCAGCCAATGCCGACGCCGCACCGCAGACCGGCGCCAACGCCCTGCTGGGCCTGGACGTGACCGAGCTGAACGCGGTGCAGCGCAAGCAGCTGGGCCTGGAATCGGGCGAGGGCGTGCGCATCACCGGGGTCAAGGGCGAAGGCGCCCGCGACGCCGGCCTGGCCCCGGGCATGGTCGTCCTGCGCGTCGGCAATACCCCGGTCGGCAGTGTCGATGCGCTGAACCGCGCGCTGTCCGGCTACAAGAAGGGCGACGTGGTCCTGCTGCTGGTCCGTGCCAGCAGCGGCAACAGCGCCTTCGTGGCGGTCAAGGCCGGCCAGTAAGGCCTTCACGGCTGTCCCCGGGCGGCCCTGGTACTCCCCCGAAGCCCCGCCCCGGCGGGGCTTTGGCCATTCCGGGCCCGGTCCGATCAGGCTGCTTTCGCGGCAGAGGCCCGGGCATGCGATAATCGACCGTTACCCTGACGACGCCGCGCGCCGCCGCCACCTATGTCTTCTGATTCGATGCGGAACATCCGCAACTTCTCCATCATTGCCCACGTCGACCACGGCAAGTCCACGCTTGCCGACCGCATCATCCAGCTTTGCGGCGGCCTGCAGGCCCGCGAGATGGAAGCGCAGGTGCTCGATTCGAACCCGATCGAGCGCGAGCGTGGCATCACCATCAAGGCCCAGTCGGTCTCGCTGCCGTATGTAGCGAAGGACGGCCAGACCTACCACCTGAACTTCATCGACACCCCCGGCCACGTCGACTTCTCCTATGAAGTCAGCCGCTCGCTGGCCGCCTGCGAAGGCGCACTGCTGGTGGTCGATGCCGCCCAGGGCGTGGAAGCGCAGTCGGTGGCCAACTGCTACACCGCCGTCGAGCAGGGCCTGGAAGTGGTGCCGGTGATCAACAAGATCGACCTGCCCACCGCCGACATCGAGCGCGCCAAGGCCGAGATCGAGGCCGTCATCGGCATCGACGCCGCCGACGCCGTGCCGGTCAGCGCCAAGACCGGCCTGAACGTGCAGGACGTGCTGGAAGCCATCGTCCATCGCATCCCGGCCCCGGTGCCGCGCGATACCGACAAGCTGCAGGCGCTGATCATCGACTCCTGGTTCGACAACTACCTCGGCGTGGTGTCGCTGGTGCGTGTCATGCAGGGCCAGATCAAGGCCGGCGACAAGCTGCAGGTGATGTCCACCGGCCGCACCCACCAGGTCGACAACGTCGGCGTGTTCACGCCCAAGCGCAAGGTGCTGCCGGCGCTGCGTGCCGGTGAAGTGGGCTGGGTCACCGCCAGCATCAAGGACGTCCACGGTGCGCCGGTCGGCGATACGCTGACCCTGGCCGCCGATCCGGCTGCCAAGCCGTTGCCGGGCTTCCAGGAGATGCAGCCGCGCGTGTTTGCCGGCCTGTTCCCGGTCGACGCCGAGGACTACCCGGACCTGCGCGAGGCACTGGACAAGCTGCGCCTGAACGACGCCGCGCTGCGCTTCGAGCCGGAAAGCTCCGAAGCGATGGGCTTCGGCTTCCGCTGCGGCTTCCTCGGCATGCTGCACATGGAAATCGTGCAGGAGCGCCTGGAGCGCGAATACAACCTGGACCTGATCAGCACCGCGCCGACGGTGATCTATGAAGTCCTGAAGACCGACGGCACCATCGTCAACATGGACAACCCGGCCAAGCTGCCGCCGGTCAACCACGTCGAAGAGATCCGCGAGCCGATCATCCGCGCCAACGTGCTCACTCCCGAGGAGTACATCGGCAACATCATCAAGCTGTGCGAAGAAAAGCGCGGCAGCCAGCTCGGCATCAACTACCTGGGCAGCCAGGTGCAGATCAGCTACGAGCTGCCGATGGCCGAAGTGGTGCTGGACTTCTTCGACAAGCTGAAGTCGGTCAGCCGTGGCTACGCCTCGCTGGACTACCACTTCGTGCGCTTCGATGCCGGCCCGTTCGTGCGCGTGGACGTGCTGATCAATGGTGACAAGGTCGATGCGCTGTCGCTGATCGTGCACCGCAGCCATGCCGACCGCCGCGGCCGCGAGCTGTGCGAGAAGATGAAGGACCTGATCCCGCGCCAGCAGTTCGACGTGGCCATCCAGGCCGCCGTCGGCTCGCAGATCATCGCCCGCACCACGGTCAAGGCCATGCGCAAGAACGTGCTGGCCAAGTGCTATGGTGGCGACGTTTCGCGCAAGAAGAAGCTTCTGGAAAAGCAGAAGGAAGGCAAGAAGCGCATGAAGCAGGTCGGCCGCGTGGAAATCCCGCAGGAAGCCTTCCTGGCCGTGCTGCAGATGGACAACAAGTAAGCCCGCAGCGGCCCTTCGGGGCCGTTCGTCCGGTGACGTTGCAAAGGACCCTGAATGAAACTGTTTGAGATCCTCCTGGTCGTACTGACCCTGGCCTCGGGCCTGATCCTGCTGGCCGACAAGCTGTACCTGGCCAAGCGCCGGGCGCAGCGCGCGGGCCTGCTCGATACCGAGCCGGTGCTGGTGGACTACTCGCGGGCGTTCTTCCCGGTGCTGGTGGTCGTGCTGATCGTGCGCAGCTTCATCGCCGAGCCGTACAAGATCCCGTCCAGCTCGATGATGCCGAACCTGCTGATCGGCGATTTCATCCTGGTCAACAAGTTCTCCTACGGCCTGCGCCTGCCGATCTCCAACACCAAGTTCGTCCCGCTGGGCGAGCCGTCGCGGGGTGACGTGGTGGTGTTCCACTTCCCCGGCCACGGCGACAACGATCCGGCCAAGGGCGAGAACTTCATCAAGCGCGTCATCGGCGTGCCGGGTGACACCGTGGTCTTCGAAGGCGACGGCGTCATCCTCAATGGCGAGCCGCTGAAGTACGACAACAAGGGCATCTACGCCGGCGACAAGGGCCAGGGCGAGGGCGCCAACCTGCTGGTCGAGCACCTGCCGGGCCGCACCCACACCGTGCTGGAGACCGATTATCCTCGCGGCCAGGGACAGTGGACCGTGCCGGCGGGCAAGTACCTGGTGATGGGCGACAATCGCGACAACAGCGATGACGGCCGTTTCTGGGGCCTGCTGCCGGAAGAAAACCTGCGCGGCCGCGCGTTCCTGATCTGGCTGAACTGCCAGGGCTGGTTCTGCAAGGATGGCTTCCAGCCGTCGCGCATCGGCTCGGGCATCAACTGACTTCACATCCACGCGTATCTGGGGAGAACGCAATGAAGACGATGAACACGCAGCGCGGCATGACCCTGACCTCCTTCCTGGTGGTCCTGATCGTGGTGGGTTTCTTCCTCTACATCGGCATGAAGCTGTTCCCGATGTACCAGGAGTACTACGCCGTGCGCTCGGCGATGAAGAGTCTGGCCAAGGAACCGGAAGTGGGCTCCATGGCCCCGGCGCAGATCCAGGATCTGTTCTTCAGGCGCCTGTACATCAACTACTCGGAAAACGTGAAGCCGGCCAACGTCAAGTTCAACCGTCGTGACAACGGCTGGACCCTCAACGTCAACTACGAAGTGCGCCAGCCGCTGGTGGGCAACCTCGATGTGGTTGGCAAATTCGAATCATCCCAGGACCTCGTTCGTAGCGGTGCCCAGTAAATTCATCCAACGTGGTGACCTGATCGGTCACGTTTTCAGCGATCCAGCCCTGCTCAAGCAGGCGCTGACCCATCGCAGTGCCGGTGCGCCGCATAACGAGCGCCTGGAATTCCTCGGCGACAGCATCGTCAACATGATGGTCGCCGAGGCGCTGTACCAGCGCTGGCCCAAGGCCGACGAGGGGGCCATGACCCGCGCCCGAGCCGAGCTGGTGCGTGAAGGCGCCCTGGCGGTGATCGCCCGCACCCTCGAGCTGGGCGAACGCCTGACCCTGGGCCCGGGTGAACTGAAGTCCGGCGGCCACCGCCGTGACTCGATCCTGGCCGACGCCCTGGAGGCGGTCGTGGCCGCGATCTACCTGGATGTCGGCTTCGAGGCCTGCCGGGCCGTCGTGCTGCCCTGGTTTGCCGCCTCGATGGAGGCCCTGCCGGCCACCGGCCGGCCTGAGAAAGACCCCAAGACCCGCCTGCAGGAATGGCTGCAGGCCCGACAGAAGGCGTTGCCGCAGTACGAACTGGTGTCAGAATCCGGTGACGACCACGCCAAGCACTTCCGGGTACGCTGCAACGTCGCGGACCCTGCCGCCAGCACCGAGGGCGAAGGCCCCTCGCGCCGGCTTGCCGAACAACAAGCGGCTGCTGCCGTCCTAGAACAACTGGATTCCAAGTGAGCGAACAAACTCCCCATCATTGCGGCAGCGTGGCCGTCATCGGCCGCCCGAACGTGGGCAAGTCGACCCTGACCAATGCCCTGGTCGGCGCCAAGGTCAGCATCGTCTCCAACCGCCCGCAGACCACGCGCCATCGCCTGCTGGGTATCGCCACCTATCCGGAAGGCCAGCTGGTGCTGGTCGACACCCCCGGCCTGCACAAGGTGCAGAAGCGGGCGATGAACCGGGTGATGAACCGTGCCGCGCGCGGCTCGCTGGAAGGCGTCGACGCCGGCCTGCTGGTGATCGAAGCCGGTCGCTGGGACGAAGAAGACAGCCTGGCCTTCAACGTGCTGCGCGATGCCGGCATCCCGGTGGTGCTGGTGGTCAACAAGATCGACCGCATGAAGGACAAGGGCGCGCTGCTGCCGTTCCTGCAGCAGGTGACCGAAGGCCGCGATTTCTCGGCCGTGCACCCGATTTCCGCGCAGAAGCGCAACGGCCTGGAAGCCCTGGTCCGCGACGTGCTGGCCCTGCTGCCGGAAGCGCCGCCGATGTTCGGCGAAGACGAGATCACCGACCGCAGCCAGCGCTTCCTGGCCGGCGAGCTGGTGCGTGAACAGCTGATGCGCCAGCTTGGCGAAGAGCTGCCGTACGCCACCACGGTGGAGATCGAGCGTTTCACCGAAGACGGCAACCTGCTGCGCATCGGCGCGGTCATCTGGGTCGAGCGCGAAGGCCAGAAGGCCATCGTGATCGGCAAGGGCGGCGCCCGCCTGAAGGAGATCGGCGCCAAATCCCGCCTGCAGATGGAACGTCTGTTCGGGGCCAAGGTGTTCCTGGAAACCTGGGTGCGCGTGCGTGAAGGCTGGTCCGATGACGAGGCCGCACTGAAGGCCTTCGGCTACGAATAAGCCGCGGCGGTCGCTTCGATGCTGATCGAGGACGACACCGGGTTCGTGCTGCATGCACGGGCCTACCGTGAGACCAGCCTGCTGGTGGAGGTACTGAGCGCGCAGCACGGCCGCATCGGCGTGCTGGCGCGCGGCGTGTCCACGGCCAAGGGCCAGGTGCTGCGTGCGGCCCTGCAGCCGCTGCAGTGGATACGTTTCAGCGCCCTGCAGCGTGGTGAACTGGCCCAGCTGCGCGGCGCCGAGGCGCTGGACGCGGCCCCGCGCCTGGTCGGCCAGGCAATGCTGGCCGGTTTCTACCTGAGTGAACTGACCCTGCGCCTGGCTCCCCGCCAGGACCCGCTGCCGGAGCTGTACCTGGCCTATGGCGAGGCGCGTGCGCGCCTGGCGGTAGGGGCGGGGCTGGCGTGGACGCTGCGCCGTTTCGAGCGTGAGCTGCTGGCGGCGCTGGGGCTGGGGTTCGAACTGGACACGGCCAGTGACGGCCAGCCGGTGGACCCGGCGGCACGTTACGCGCTGGACCCGCAGGAGGGGCCGCAACGGTTGCTGAGCGAGCGCGGCGGTGAACGCCAGGCGGCGGCGACGGGTTCGGCGCTGCTGGCGCTGGCGGCGGACGACGAGCCGGATGCGGCAGACCTGGCCAGCCTGCGGCTGCCGATGCGGCGGGTGCTGTCCCATCACCTGGGGGCCAAGGGCCTCAAATCCTGGGAACTGCTCGAGCAGCTCACTCCCCGGAGGTAAGGGGGAGGGGGTTCGGCAGGGCTTGCAGCCCTGCACCTGCAGAATCAACGTCAACGTCAAAGGCCTGCATTCCGTGGGATGGCGGGGTGGGTCCGGTTGAGGGGGACGCTGCAAGTACGTCCATGTAAGCTCGGTCGCCGCATCCATGCGGCTCACGCCCCCTCAACCGGACCCACCCCGCCTTCGACAGTTCTCCGCGGTCTGTCGGAACGGCGTTCTGCTCTGGTGGGTGTCGATTCCCGCTGCTGTTGGTGGGTGCCGACCGTTGGTCGGCACGGTAGATCCACGCCATGCGTGGATGCGTTTCGATTTCAATTCGAAATATTCGATTCCGATTGAGAGTCATCCACGCATGGCGTGGATCTACTGGCCACCGGCCAACTGTCGAAGGCGGGGCACTGTGGGTTTGCGGGGTGTGAGCCGCATGGATGCGGCGACCAAGCCCCCATGGATGGGTTCACGGCGTCCCCGCAAACCCACAGTGCCCCGCCATCCCACGGAATGCCCGCTGTTGCTCTGGCCTTGGCCGTTGCCGTTGCATTGAGCAGGTGCAGGGCGCAGCCCTGCCGAACACCCTCAGTGCAGCAGGGCTGCCACCGCTGCCCGGAACCCGGCCTGCGCCGGCCCCGACTCCGGCGCATGATGCAGCTGCCGCACCGCACGCGCCAACCGCGCCGCACCCACAAACCCACAGCTGGCCTGCAGCCGATGCAACTGGTTGCGCAGGCTCGACGCGTCGTGCTGGTCCACCGCCTGCTCCACCGCATCGCGCACCCCCGGCAGTTCCGCCAGGAACAGCTCGCGCAGGGCGATCAGGTGATTGCGCTGGCCATTGAGCGCCGCCAGGGCCGCCGTCTCGTCCCAGTCCTCCACCACCAGCTCGATCGCTGCCGGCGGCGGGGTCGTGCCTGCGGGGCTGTTGACCAGTGCGCGACGCACCGCCTTCAGCAGCTGGTCGCGGCCCAGCGGCTTGACCAGGGTGTCGCTGAAGCCGGCCTCGCGCAGGCGCGCGTGGATGCTCACATCGCCATCGGCGGTATGGGCCAGGGCAGGCGTGTCCGGATGCGAGCGGCGCAGTTCATGCAGCAGCTGCGCGCCATTGCCGTCGGGCAGGTTGACGTCGATCAGCCACAGGTCATGCGCACCGGGTTCGGCGCGTGCCAATGCACTTGCAAGTGAGTCAGCGGTGTCCACATCCGCTGGTAACGTTTCCAACGCCGCCTTGAAAAAACCGCGGCTGATGATGTCATCCTCGACAAGCAGGAAGCGTGGCCGACTGGCCCGCGGGGTCATCTGCATCAGGGCTGCCTCCATGTCAGCTGCGTCCATCATCAATCACGGGAGCGGCGGGCGCAAGCGGCCATCGGGCCCCCGCGTCCCGGATCTGCGACAATACGCACCCATTTTTGCCCGCAGCCTGTTGCCACGTGGCCCGATCCCGCTCCCGCATCGACCGTACTCCGTTCCAGACCGAGATCCTCGACCTCAGCCATGATGGTCGTGGCGTCGCCCGCCGTGAAGGCGAGGGCGGCAAGGTCACCTTCGTCAGTGGCGCCCTGCCGGGCGAAGTGGTGATGGCTGAACAGACCGCCCGCAGCCGTCATTTCGACGAGGCGCGCACCGTCGAGGTGCTGCAGCCCTCGCCGCAGCGGGTGACCCCCAAGTGCCCGCATTTCGGCACCTGCGCCGGCTGCGTGCTGCAGCATCTGGACGAAGGCCAGCAGATCGTCGCCAAGCAGCGCGTGCTGATGGACAACCTCGAGCGCATCGGCCACGTGAAGCCGGGCGCCGTGCTGCCGCCGCTGGTCGGCGAAAGCTGGGGCTACCGCCGCAAGGGCCGGTTCTCGGTGCGCCGCGTGGAAAAGAAGGACAAGACCCTGGTCGGGTTCCGCGAGCAGGATCCGCGCTTCGTGGCCGATCTCAGCCAGTGCCTGACCGTGATCCCGGAAATCGGCACCAAGGTCGAGGCGCTGTCGACCTTCATCGAATCGCTGGATGGCAAGCGCGACATCCCGCAGATCGAGTTCATCGCTGGCGACCAGGCCGTGGTCCTGACCGTGCGCCACCTGCAGCCGCTCAGCGAGGCCGACCGTGAGGCCTGGGCCGCCTTCGGCCAGCAGCATGGTTTCGTGATCTACCTGCAGTCCGGCGGCGTGGACACCGTGCAGCCGCTGGACGGGCAGGGCGTGCCGCTGTCGTTCCGGCTGGCGCCGTGGGATGTCGAGCTGGCGTTCCGCCCGCTGGACTTCATCCAGGTCAACGCCAAGCTCAACGAGAAGATGATCGCCCATGCCCTGGACCTGCTGGAGCCGGGCGAGGACGAGCGCGTACTGGACCTGTTCTGCGGCCTGGGCAACTTCACCCTGCCGCTGGCCCGCCGGGTGCGCGAAGTGGTGGGCGTGGAAGGCGATGCCGGCCTGGTCGCGCGTGCCCGCGAAAACGCGGAGCGCAACGGCCTGGCCAACGCCCAGTTCTTCAGCGCCGACCTGACCCAGGACCAGCGCAGCACCGCGTGGATGCGCCAGGGCTTCGACAAGCTGCTGCTGGACCCGCCGCGTTCGGGCGCCATCGAAGTGCTGCAGCAGCTGCCGCTGAAGCAGTTCAAGCGCATCGTCTACGTCAGCTGCCACCCGGGCTCGCTGGCCCGCGATGCCGGCTATCTGGTCAACGAACAGGGGTTCACCCTGGTCAGCGCCGGCGCCATGGACATGTTCCCGCACACCGCGCATGTGGAAAGCATCGCGGTGTTCGAGAAGCGCTGAGTCACCCGGCCGGCAGCGGGTCCAGGCGCCACTGGTCGCCGATCCGCTGCAGGCCCAGCGTCATCTGCCCATCATGGCCACTGTCGAAGGCCAGCAGCAGGTCGCACTGCAGCTGGCCGCTGGCCTGGGCCAGGTCGCAGCCGTCCACGCCGGTCAGGCGCATGCCATCGAAATCGGCGCGCAGCGCTTCGCGTTCCGAGGCATCGGCACCGGTCGCGATCGCTTCCTCGATGCGGGCCTGCAGCTGCGGGGCCAGTTCTGCCAGCGGCGGCTGCGGTGCCTGCAGGCGCGTTGATTGCAGCCGCCAGCCATCGCCCTGCGGCGCCAGCCGCATCATCCGATGGCGCTGGTCCATGCCACGCTCGTAGCCCACGCTGCAGTCGACGGCGCCGTCCCCGGCCGGTACGCACCAGGGCAGCGCGTTCAAGCGCGGTGCGAACATCGCGGCGGCGATCTGGCTGCCCGTGCTCCTGCCCTGCAGTCCGGCTTCCATCTCCGACGCCAGCGCGGCCTGCACCTGTTGCAGGTCGGGCACGGGGGCGGCCACGGCCAGCGCGGGTGGGCAGCACAACAGCAGCAACAGACGGCGCATCGACCGGCATCCATGCAGGAGGGAGTGCCATTGTAGGTGGCCGCACCGCGCCGGGTACCGGCCTGGTCACAGGCATCGCGCATAATGGCCGCATGGGCATCGAAATCGAACGCAAATTCCTCGTCACCCACGACGGGTGGCGTGCCGCCGCGCACCGGGTGATCCCGATGGCGCAGGGTTACATCAACGACATGGGCTCGCTTGACCGCGGCACCCAGAACGCCTCGGTGCGGGTGCGCATCGAAGGCGACCACGCCGCGCTGAACCTGAAGTCGCGCACGATCGGCCACACCCGCCAGGAGTTCGATTATCCGATTCCGGTGGAGGATGCGCGGGCGCTGCTGGCGCTGTGCGTGGGTGGGCTGGTCGACAAGCGCCGGCACCTGGTCGAGCACGCCGGCCTGACCTGGGAAGTGGACGAGTTCCTCGGCGACAACGCCGGGCTGGTGGTGGCCGAAGTCGAGCTGGACAGCGCCGACCAGGCCATCGACCTGCCGGACTGGGCCGGTGCCGAAGTGACCGACGACACCCGCTACTACAACGTCGCCTTGGCCAGTCACCCCTATTCACAGTGGTGAAGCCCCTTTTTTCGTCCGCAGCGGTCCCCATGTCACCTGCATGAAGATCGATATCTACTCCGACGTGGTCTGCCCCTGGTGCTGGATCGGCAAGCATCGATTCGAGCAGGGTGTGCAGTTGCTGGGCGCCGATGCACCTGAACTCGACATCCAGTGGCAGCCGTTCCAGCTGGATCCGGATGCCGGGGACACCCCGGTGCCGCTGCGCGAGGCCTACGCCGCCAAGTTCGGCGGTGCCGAGCGCACCGAGCAGATCCTGGGCCAGACGCAGACCACCGCACGCGCCGAAGGCCTGCCAATGGACTTCAGCCAGGGCCAGGTGCGGGTGACCACGCTGCCGGCGCACCGGGTGCTGTGGCTGGCCGGCGAACATGGGGTACAGGACGCGGTGGGCGAGGCCCTGTTCCGCGCGCACTTCGAACATGGCCAGAACCTGGCCGACACCGCCGTGCTGGTGAAGGCCGGCGTGGCCGGCGGCCTCGACGGCGCCGAAATTGCCCAGATGCTGGCCTCCGACCGTGGCCTGGCCGAGGTCGAGGCCAAGCTGGCCCAGGCGCACGCACTGGGCATCTCCTCGGTGCCGACCTTCGTCATCGACGGCCGCTGGGCCATTTCCGGTGCACAGCCGCCCGAAGCGTTCGCCAACGCGCTGCGCCAGATCGCCGCCGAGCAGGATGCGCCCGCCGCCGCGGCCGGTGAGGAAGCCTGCGGCCCGGACGGCTGCAAGGTCTAAGCCCCCTGGGGTCAGATCCCCAAAGGGGCTCTGACCCCAACCTCCGTTTGCCCTGAACACTGCGCCTGCCGGCTGGTTCTGCGACAATGCGGCACTGCGCCATGCGGGCGCCCGTAGTGGAGATCGACCATGCTGCTGATCGGCGTTGCCGGCACTGAACTGACCGCCCAGGAACGCGAGTGGCTGCAGCACGATGCCGTGGCCGGGGTCGTGCTGTTCAAGCGCAACTTCGCCTCGCGCCAGCAGGTGACCGATCTGAGCGCGGCCATCCGCGCGGCCGCCCCGCGCCCGCAGCTGATCTGCGTGGACCAGGAAGGCGGCCGCGTACAGCGCTTCCGCGAGGGTTACAGCGACCTGCCGCCGCTGCAGGACATCGGCGCGCAGTACGCCAGCGACCCGCAGCAGGCGCTGGCCCTGGCCGAACAGCACGGCTGGCTGATGGCCAGCGAAGTGCGCGCAAGCGGCCTGGACCTCAGTTTCGCCCCGGTGGTCGACCTCGGTCGTGGCAACCGTGCCATCGGCAACCGCGCCTTCAGCGAAGACCCGCAGGTGGTGGCCGCGTTCACCGCGGCCTACGTGCGTGGCATGCACGCGGCCGGCATGGGCGCCACCCTCAAGCATTTCCCCGGCCACGGCACCGTGCTGGAAGATACCCACGTGGATACCGCCATCGACCCGCGCGGGCTGGATGAGCTGCGCGCGCAGGACCTGGTCCCGTTCAGTGCCGGCATTGCCGCTGGTGCCGACGCGGTGATGATGGCGCACGTGATCTACCCGCAGGTGGCAGCGGAACCGGCCGGCTATTCGCCGCGCTGGATCCAGGACATCCTGCGCGGCGAGCTCGGCTTCCGTGGCGTGGTGTTCTCCGACGACATCGGCATGGCCGCTTCGCACAGCGCCGGTGGCGTGCCGGCGCGCGTGCACGCGCACCTGGATGCCGGCTGCGATGTGGTGCTGGTCTGCCACCCCGAACTGGTCGACGAAGCCCTGCAGGCCGTGCAGGGGCGTTCACTCAATACCGCCGCGCTGCTGGGCCTGCTGGGCCGCGGCGCGCTTGGCTGGGATGGCCTGCTGGCCGATGCCCGCCATGGCGACACCCAATCCCGTTTGCTCCACACCCTTGGAAGAACCGTCTGATGCCGAACCTCACCATTTCCCAGGCCCTGGCCCAGGCCGACCTGCTGGTCGACCGTCCCACCATCGACAAGGCCATCGCCAGCATCGCCGACGCGATCGCACGCGACTACGAGGGCGAGGTCCCGCTGTTCCTGTCCATCATGCACGGTGCGCTGCCGTTCGCCGGCCAGCTGGCGCTGGAACTGGGCGCGCGCGGCCAGGACGTGCAGTTCGATTACCTGCATGCCACCCGTTACCGCGGTGAAACCACCGGCGGCGACCTGGTCTGGAAGCACAAGCCGGCCACCGCGCTGTTCGGCCGCCGCGTGCTGCTGGTCGATGACATCCTCGACGAGGGCTACACCCTGCAGGGCGTGCGCACCTGGTGCCTGGAACAGGGCGCCACCGACGTGCGCATCGCCGCGATGACGGTGAAGAAGCACGACCGTGGCCTGCCGGACGTCACCGCTGACTACGCGGGCATCGAACTGCCGGACCGTTATGTCTTCGGCTTCGGCATGGACGTCAACGAAACCCTGCGCTGCGTGCCGGCCATCTACGCGATGAAGGAATAAGGACTGGCCGTTCGCGGCCTGTCCTTGTCCTGTCCTGTCCCGCGCCGGCATCTTCGGGTGCCGGCGTTTGTCTTTTCCTGGAGTGCATTGCATGCAACAGATCGCCCTGGCCGTGATTGGCGGCACCGGTGTCTACAACCTGGCCAAGCTCGACGACGTGCAGACGCACGAGGTCGAAACCCGTTTCGGCCGTCCGTCCGGCCCGGTGCGCGTGGGCACGCTGCTGGGCAACCGCGTGGCCTTCCTGGCGCGCCATGGCGAGGGCCATTCGCTGCCGCCGCACAAGATCAATTACCGCGCCAACCTGGCCGCGCTGCAGCAGATCGGTGCGCAGCGGGTGCTGGCGCTGAACACGGTCGGCGGCATCGGTGACGATTTCGGCCCGCGCGTGCTGGCCTGCCCGGACCAGATCATCGACTACACCTGGGGCCGGATCAGCACCCTCTGCGAGGAAGAGGGCACCGACGTGGTGCATGTGGACTTCGGCCACCCCTACACGCCGATGCTGCGCAGCAAGATCCTGGCGGCGGCGAAGGTGACCGGCGTGAAGGTGCACGACGGCGGCTGCTATGGCGCCACCCAGGGCCCGCGGCTGGAAACCATCGCCGAAATCACCCGCATGCGCCGCGACGGCTGCGACCTGGTGGGCATGACCGGCATGCCGGAAGCCGCGCTGGCACGGGAGCTGGGGCTGGATTACGCCTGCCTGGCGATCGTGGCGAACTGGGCCGCAGGCTGTGGCGACGGCGAGGAGATCACCATGGCCGAAGTGCTGGCCAACGTGCAGGCCGCCAGCAACGGACTTCCGGAACTGGTCGGCGAATTGGCGCGGGGGTGATTGTCATCCTCGGGCAAGCTTTGCATACTCAGCCGGTACGCGGGTTCAGCGTACACCACCCATTCATTGCAAAGGTCTCGCATTAACATGCCGAACGGTACCGTCAAGTGGTTCAACGACGCCAAGGGATTTGGCTTCATCTCGCCGGAGGATGGCAGCGCCGACGTGTTCGCGCACTTCTCCGCCATCAACTCCAAGGGCTTCCGCAGCCTGCAGGAAGGCCAGCGTGTCACCTATGACGTGACCCAGGGCCCGAAGGGTGCGCAGGCTTCGAACATCACGCCGGCCGAGTGATCCACTCGACAGTGCGTTGAAAACCCCGCTACGGCGGGGTTTTTTTTTGCGCACGGCATCGGCTGGCGGGCACAATGCGGGCATGACGGAACGACTGCGCATCGCCGTGATCGGCTACGGCACCGCCGGCCAGGCATTGGCCATCCTGCTCACCCGCGATGGCCACGAGGTGGAGATCTTCGAACGGGTGCCGACGCCGGGGCCGGTGGGTGCCGGCTTCCTGCTGCAACCCAGCGGCCTGCAGGTGCTGTGGCAGATGGGCCTGCTGGACGAGGTGCGCGCGCATGCGGCACCGGTGCGTCGGCTGTATGGCGATACGCCGTGCGAGCGCGCGGTGATGGACATGGGCTATGCCGGGCTGGATGCGCGCCTGCATGGCCTGGGCATGCAGCGCGGGGCGCTGTTCTCGCTGCTGGACCAGGCCCGCGCCGGCGAAGGCCAGCTGCATGTCGGCACCACCATTGTTTCGGTGGATGCCGTGCAGGGGCGGCTGCGTGACAGCGAGGGGCGCCAGCACGGGCCATTCGACCTGGTGGTGGCCGCCGATGGTGCTGCGTCCACGCTGCGCGGCGGCGTCGAGGAAGGTATCGGCCTGGACCGGGTCTACCCGTGGGGCGCGCTGTGGTGCCTGCTGCCCGCGGAAGACTGGCCGCATGCGAACGAGCTTCGCCAGCGCTACGTGGCCGCGCGCAAGATGATCGGCCTGCTGCCGGTTGGCACCCGCCCGGGTGACGGCACGCCGCGCCTGAGTTTCTTCTGGAGCCTGCCGCGTGCCGACTTCGAGCGCTGGCAGGCCGATGGCATGGCCCCATGGCTGGAGGAACTGCATGCGCTGTGGCCGCAGGCCAGTGCGCGCTTCGCCCACCTGCAGGAGCCGGGCCAGCTGGCACGTGCGGTCTACCGCGATGCGGTGATGAAGCGCTGGCACCAGGACCGGCTGGTGCTGGCCGGCGATGCCGCCCATGCCATGAGCCCGCAGCTGGGGCAGGGCGTGAACATGGCGCTGCTGGATGCGCTGGCCCTGCGCGATGCGCTGCGCACGCACGGTGGCGGTGCGTTCGCGCTGCAGGCCTACCAGGCGCAGCGCCGTGCGCACGTGGCGGTCTACCAGCGCTGGAGCCGCTGGCTGACGCCGTTGTTCCAGTCCGAGCGCGATGTATGGGCCAAGGCGCGCGATGTGCTGCTCGGGCCGATGGGTCGCATGCCCGGTGGCCGTGCCCACATGCTGCGCGTGCTCAGCGGCACCCAGCACGGCTGGTTCGGTGCGATGGCGCTGGATCCGGCCTTCATCGAGGCGCTTTCACAGGCGCCGGCGAGCCCGCCGGTGGGCGCGATTCCGCTGCGTGCGTGAACCGCGCCGTCACGGCAATTAACGAACATATCACCCTGGATATGCGAGAAGAGGGGAGCACGCCATTGGCGCGTCGCCCGTTTTCCTTTCCGTGATCGAACATCGCGCGTGGCCGGGCGGCACCGCCGTCGCGGCCTGTTGCGGCCCGGATGCGCCGCAGTATTCGAGGAGGATGCCATGTTGTTCGCGGTCGATGAGCTGGAATCGGAAATCTGCAAGCTGAGGGGCCTGCTGCAGATGCTGCACGAGGACCAGCCCGACGTCCTGGAAGATGTGTTCGAGTTCCATGTGGGCAGCCTGATCAGCCATTCGGCACCGGCGCACCACGCGCGCATCCGTACCTGCGCGCGGGAAATGCTGGTCGCCATCCAGGCCTTGCCACGCCGCAGCACCGAGCGCAGCGCTGATTTCCGGGTGATGCCGGAACTGCTCGCGCGACCGGCCTGACCGGAGCGCCGTTGCACCCGCCCGTCCTCAACGCACGGGCAGCGGGACCAGTTGGTCTTCCACGCAGGCGATCCACTGTTCGCCGCGTTGCCGCGCTGGCACCACGCCGGCGGTGAATGCCGAGAACGCCGGCAGCACCGTCTGTGCCTGCCGCAGCCAGAAGGCAGGAAAGCGCCGCCGCAGTGCGGGCAGGGCCACCTGTGGATGCACGTGGCCGGCAATCACATGGGCCTGCGCATCCTGCCGCGGCTCGTGACAGAGCAGGAACGGTCCCAGCCGCAGGTCATCGTGGATCTGCACCTGCAGTGCCGCGTGCGGCAGTTGGCGGTCATGGTTGCCGCGCACCACGTGTACGTCCAGCGCGGCGTGCTGCTCGCGCCAGCCCAGCCATTGCCGGTGCCATGCCGCGCGGTGCGCCGGCCCGTGCAGGATGTCGCCGAGGATCCACAGTTCGCGGCACGCCTGCTGCTGTACCAGCGCCTGCAGGCGCTGCAGGTCGTCTTCGGTGCCACCGCTGGGCAGGGCGATGCCGGCGCGTCGGAACACGTCGGCCTTGCCCAGGTGCAGGTCGGCGATCAGCAACGCCTGTCGTGCCGGCCACCACAACGCGCGCGGGCCGAGCAGGCACATCGGCTCACCGCCCAGCTGCACCGGCAGTTCAGTGGCCATGGCGGCGCTCCAGCTGCTGTGCCGCGCGCTGCACGCGCGTGCGCCAGTCCTCGTTGCTGAACTGTCCGCGCAGGCGCTCGGCCCACAATGGGAAACCCAGCGGTGTCAGCGTGGGCGGCCGCTGCAGTGACACTGCCTGCGTAGCGATGCGCTGCAACGCCTGCTGCAGGCCGGGCAGGTCGAGTGCATCGGTGAGGACTTCCTGTTCGGCCTGGGCCAGCAGCAGGTGGCCGGGATCATGTTCGCGCAGCACATCGTAGAGCAGGCCCGCCGAGGCCTGCAGCTGGCGCAGTGAACGCGGCACGCCGCCGGGCAGGCTCGGCACCAGCAGGCCGGCCACGCGCGCGATGCCGCGGAACTGACGTCGTGCCAGCTCGCCCAGGTTCACTGCTGCGCGCAGATCGTCGAGCAGACCGGCCGGATCGAACAGCGCCTGCCATGCCGCTGCATCGAGGTCGATGGTTTCCGCCGGTGCCAGCACCAAGCCATGGTCGTTGACCGCATAGCCGATGCTGTTGCGTTGCTGGCGCGTGCAGCGCAGCGACAGCAATGCTGCCAGCGCCTCGTGCACGTGGCGGCCGGCGAAGGGATAGACGAACAGGAACTGGCCTTCGCGACGGCGCACATCTTCCAGCAGCAGCCGCGACGGTGCGGGTCGTTCCGAGAGCGATGCCTGCAGGCCAAGCAGCGGCGCCAGCCAGCGCGCCTCGGCACTGGCATCGGCACCGGACAGCACCGCTTCAAGTTCGCGGCCCAGCGCCATCGACAGCGGCAGCTGGCCGCCCTGCCAGCGCGGCACCACGCCACTGCCGCTGCCACGCGCCAGGCGCACGTACGCGGTCATGTCGCGCAGTTGAACCAGCTCCAGCAGGCGGCCGGCAAACTGGAAGCGGTCACCGCGGCGCAGGCGGCTGGCGAACTGCTCTTCCACCGCGCCAAGGCCGCCGCCACGCAGGAACTGCACGCGCACGCTGCCATCGCTGCTGATGGTGCCGATCGACAGGCGGTGGCGCAGCGCCTGGCGGCGATCATGCATGCGGTACCGGCCATCGTCGTCCAGCACCACCTTGCGGTACTCGGGGTACTGCGCGAGGGCGCGCCCGCCCTGCACGATGAACTCGAGCACGGCCTGCCACTGCGCGTCCTGCAGCGCGGCGAAGGCATCCGTGCGGCGCACCTGCGCGAGCAGGGCATCGGCCTGGAAGCCACCCGCCAGTGCGCGGCTGACCGCATGCTGGGCCAGGACATCCAGCGACAGCCTGGGCGGCGTGCGCGGTTCGGTGATGCCCTCGCGCAGCGCCCGGCGCACGGCTGCGTACTCGGCCAGCTCCAGCGCGTGGGTGGGCACGCACAGCACGCTGCCGCTCGCGCCGGGCCGATGCCGTGCGCGTCCTGCGCGCTGGCGCAGGCGGGCCACGCCCTTGGGGCTGCCCAGCTGCAGCACCTGGTCCACTTCGGGGAAATCCACGCCCAGGTCCAGGCTGGACGTGGCCACCACGCAGCGCAGCGTGCCGGCACGCAGGCCGTCTTCCACCTGCTGGCGAAGGGTGGGATCGAGCGAGCCGTGGTGCAGGGCCAGCGTCTGCGCATCTTCCGGCCAGACTGCGGCAAGCGCCTGGTGCCACAGCTCGGCCTGCGCGCGCGTGTTGGTGAACAGCAGGCTGCTGCGCGCGCCCATCAGCGCATCGAGCACGCGCGACAACTGGCCCAGGCCGAGGTGCCCGGCCCACGGGAAGCGTTCGCCGCTGGAAGGCAGCAGGCTGCTGATCGCCACCGGTCGCTGCCGTGCACCTTCCACCTGCACCGCGTCGGGCATCCCCGGCAGCAGCACATCGCGTGCCTGCTGCAGGTTGCCCAGCGTTGCCGACAGGCCCCACAGCTGCAGTGCCGGCGCAGTCTCGCGCAGCAGCGCGAGGTTCAACTGCAGCAGCACGCCGCGCTTGTTGCCCATCAGTTCGTGCCACTCGTCCACCACCACGCAGCGCAGCTGGCGCATGCGTTCCAGTGTGTCGGGGTAGCTCAGCAGCAGGGCCAGCGATTCGGGCGTGGTGACCAGCACGTCGATGCGGCCTTCGCGGGCGAGGCGGCGGTCGCGGCTGCTGGCATCGCCACTGCGCAGGCCGACCTTCCAGCCCAGCCCGAGGCCCTCGATGGGCGCCTGCAGGGCGCGGGCGGTGTCGCTGGCCAGCGCCCGCAGCGGCGTCACCCACAGCACCTGCAGCGGGCGCACGGCGTTTGCCCGCGGCGGCGCAGGCGGCGGATCGATCATGGCCTGCAGCAGCGGGCCACCGAACATCGCCAGGGTCTTGCCGCTGCCGGTGGGGGTGTGCAGCAGGCCTGAGCTGCCCGCCAGGTAATGGCGCCACATCGCGCGCTGGAACGGCAGCGGTTTCCAGCCACGGTGTTCGAACCAGGCCTGCAGCCGCTGCAGCGCGTCGCCACGCTTCATCGCGCCAGTGCCTGCAGGGTCGCCAGCTGGTCCGCTTCGCTGGCCGGCTTGTCGTGGCGCCAGCGCAGGATGCGCGGGAAGCGCACGGCAATGCCGGACTTGTGCCGCGTGCTGCGGTTGACCGCCTCGAAGCCCAGCTCGAACACCTGCTCGCCGCGCACGCTGCGCACCGGCCCGAAGCGTTCGCGGGTATTGGCACGGATCCAGCGGTCCAGCGCCAGGATCTCCTTGTCGTCCAGCCCGGAATAAGCCTTGGCCACCGGCACCAGGGTGTCGCCGTCCCAGACGCCGAAGGTGTAATCGGTATACAGCGTGCTGCGCCGCCCGTGGCCGGCCTGCGCGTACAGCAGCACGGCATCGATGGTCAGCGGTTCGACCTTCCACTTCCACCAGTCGCCGCGGCGGCGCCCGGCCTGGTAGATCGAATCACGGCGCTTGAGCATCAGTCCTTCCACGCCGCGCTCGCGCGCGCCTTCGCGCAGCTGCGCGGCGTGCGTCCAGTCGTCGGCGCGCACGTCGGGCGACAGCTGGATGCGCGTATCGCCGAGCGCGCCAACCAGTTCGGCCAGCTGTGCGCGCCGCTGCCGCAGCGGCTGTTCGCGCAGATCCTGGCCATCGCGTTCCAGCAGGTCGTAGGCGAGCACGCGCACCGGCGTGTTGCGCAGCGTTGCCGCACCGGGCTTGCGGCGCTGGATGCGCGTCTGCAGCGCGGTGAATGCGCGCGGCGCATCGTCGGCCTCATCCCACGCCAGCAATTCGCCATCGATCACGCAGCCATCGGGGAGCGCCGCTGCAGCCTGTTCGATCTCGGGGAAGCGCCCATCCAGCCGCTCCTCGCCGCGCGACCACAGCGCCACTTCGCCCTGGCGGCGCAGCAGCTGCAGGCGGATGCCATCCCACTTCCATTCCAGCAGCCAGTCCTCGATCGCGCCCAGGCGTTCGCCCGGTTCGCCTTCCAGCGGTGACGCCAGGAAGAACGGATAGGGCTGCTGGCGGTCCAGCGGCAACTCCTCCGGCGACAGCAGCTGCGCCAGCAGGCCGGGCGAGGGCACCCACTCGCCGAGCATGCGCTGGGCGATGCGGGCGATGTCCAGCCCCGACCATTCGGCCAGGGCCTGCTGTACTAGCCGCTGCGATACGCCCACGCGCAGCGCGCCGGTCAGCAGCTTGTTGAACACCAGCCGCTCGCGGGCGGGCAGCTGCCGCCAGCCGGCCACCACGGCGGCGCGACGCACGTCCTCGGGCTGGTTGGCCACGGCCAGCAGATGCTGTTCGATCCAGTCGGCCAGCGGGCGGTCGGGCGCGCGCTGCGCGGGATCATCCAGCAGCAGGGTCAGCGTTTCGGCGAGGTCGCCCACCTGCGTGTAGCTGTCCTCGACCAGCCATGGCGGCAGCCCCGATTCCCCGCTCACCCACGCGCGCAGTTCGCCACTGGCAGCGATCTTCCTGCGTGCGCCACCGACCTTGCCGCCACTGAGCAGGTACAGCGCCCAGGCCGCATCGTGCGCGTTGGCGTGGGCGAAGTAGTCGACCAGCGCCGCACGCTTGTCCAGCGTGGCCGTGCTGCGGTCCAGCCGCTGGTAGAGCGCGGCGAAGGCCTTCATTCCTCGCTCCCGAAATCGGTACGGAAGGCCTCGGCGGCCACGCCGCGTTCGCGCAGGAAGGGAATCAGTGCATCGGTGTTGCCATGGGTGGCGATCACCCGGGTCGCGCCGGTCTGTTCGATGGTCTGCAGCAGGGCGGGCCAGTCGGCGTGGTCGGACACCACGAAACCGCGATCGACGTTGCGCCGACGGCGGTTGCCGCGCAGCTGCATCCAGCCCGAGGCGAAACCGAGCTGGTGCCGGCCGAAGCGGCGCAGCCAGGGCGTGCCGGCGGCCGACGGCGGGGCGATGATCAGTTTGCCGGCGGCATCCGGCTGGCGGCCCTGTTCGGCCACCGTCAGTGTTTCCAGCATGGGGATGCCCGCCTCGCGGTACACCGCCACGCCGTTGGCAACCGCACCGTGCAGCCAGGCGGGCGTGTCATCCAGCGCGAGCAGTTCGCCCAGCACCCGCTGCGCCTTGCCCAGCGAATAGCACAGCAGCACGGCGGCTTCCCCGCGTTGCCCGCATTCGCGGCGCCACGCCACGATCTCGGCGGCTACCTCGGTGGTATCGGGCCAGCGGTAGATCGGCAGGGCGAAGGTCGCTTCGGTGATGAACGTATCGCACGGCACCACCTCGAACGGCGCACAGGTGGGGTCGGGCTGGCGCTTGTAGTCGCCCGAGGCGACCCAGACCTGGCGGCCATCGTCGATGCGCACCTGCGAGGAACCCAGCACGTGGCCGGCCGGATGCAGCGACACCTGCACCCGGCCCAGGGTGAACGGTTGGCCTTCGGCGTGCACCTGCAGCGGCACGTCGCCCAGCCGCCAGCGCAGGATCGGCGCACTGCCCGGGCTGCAGTGGTACTCGCCCATGCCGGGCCGCGCGTGGTCGCCATGGCCGTGGGTGATGACCGCGCGCGGCACCGGCCGCCACGGGTCGATGTGGAAATCGCCCGCGGCGCAGTAAAGCCCTTCGGGGCGAAGCACCACCAGATCGTCGTTGACTGCCATGCCTGCACTGTCGCGCGATGCTCGTGCACGGGGCGAGAACCGGCCTGAACGCGGGGTTGCCGGGCGATGCTGCACAATCGGCGCGCAGCCCTCTCGCCGGCAGGATGGAACCGATGAACGGACCGAGCTTCAGCAGCAGCGCGCCCTTTGAAACCCATGTGGTGCTCAACCAGCCGCCGCCGTTTGCGGGCCGCCATCTATGGACCGACGACGTGGCCCTGGCCGAGGCGGTGCAGCGCGAAGGCGGTGCCGCGTTCGCGCCACGGCTGGGCGTGTATGGCGCGCTGGCGGGCAACCAGCTCTACCAGCTGGGCTTTGATGCCAACCGTGACCGGCCACGGCTGCGCACGCACGATGCGCAGGGCCATCGCATCGACACGGTGGAGTTCCACCCGGCGTACCACCAGCTGATGCACGCCGCCAAGCAGCATGGCGTGGCCGGACTGTCATGGCACGAGCCGCAGCCCGGCGCGCACGTCGCGCGGGCGGCGTTGAGCTACCTGCACCACCAGGCCGAAGCGGGCACCAGCTGCCCGCTGACCATGACCCACGCCGCGGTGGCTGTGTTGCAGTCGCAGCCGCACCTGGCCGAGTGGGCGCGCAAGGCGGCCTCACCGGTCTACGACGCGCGCGACGTCCCGGTGGCCGACAAGGCCGGCATCACCCTGGGCATGGGCATGACCGAGAAACAGGGCGGCTCGGACGTGCGCGCCAACAGCACGCGCGCCGAGCCCATCGACGGCGAGCGCTACCGCCTGGTCGGCCACAAGTGGTTCTTCTCGGCGCCGATGTCCGATGGCTTCCTGGTGCTGGCGCAGGCGCCGGGTGGGCTGACCTGCCTGCTGATGCCGCGGCGGCTGGCCGATGGTGATCGCAACGCCTTCCACCTGATGCGGCTGAAGGACAAGCTGGGCGACTGGTCCAATGCGTCCAGCGAGGTGGAGTTCTGTGGCGCGCAGGCCTGGCGCGTGGGCGAGGAGGGCAGGGGCGTGGCCACCATCATCGGCATGGTGATGATGACCCGGCTGGACTGCATGCTGGGCGCAGCCGCGGAAATGCGCATGGCGCTGGCGCAGGCCCTGCACCATGCACGCCACCGGCGCACCTTCGGCAAGCCGCTGGTGGAGCACGCGCTGATGGGCAACGTACTGGCCGACCTGGCGCTGGAATCGGAGGCGGCCACGGTGCTGGCGATGCGTATCGCACGCGCGGTCGATCGTGCCGGCAGCGATCCGCAGGAGGCCGCGCTGGCGCGGCTGGGCACGGCGCTGGGCAAATACTGGGTGTGCAAGCGCGCGGCTGCGTTCGTCAACGAGGCGCAGGAATGCCTGGGCGGTGCCGGTTATGTGGAAGAGTCGATGCTGCCGCGGTTGTACCGGCAGGCGCCGCTGAATTCGATCTGGGAGGGCAGCGGCAACGTGCAGTGCCTGGACGTGCTGCGCGCGCTGGGGCGCGAGCCGGACGCGATGCGGGCGCTGCGCGCGGAGCTGGAAGCGGTGGCCGATCGCGACACAGGTTATGCGGCCGCGCTGCAGCGCTGGGCGTCGGCACCGGCGCCGGATGAATCGCAGGCGCGGCTGTTCTGCGAGCGCACGGTACTGCTGCTGCAGGCGGCGCTGCTGCTGCGGGCGCGCAGCCCGATGGCCGGGGTGTTCGTGCGCAGCCGGCTGCAGGGCGAGCATGGGTTGGTGTTCGGGACGCTGCCGGCCGGGGTGGATGTGGGTGCGATGATGGCGCGGGCATTGCCGCAGTAGGTGGCCAACGGCGGAGCCCCTCGCGCGGCCCCGGACGGTTTCCGGGCGCGTCCACCACGGAATCAACTGAAGAGCAGAAAGCAGAAAAGCCGAGGCAGTGCCGCGGCTTTTCCTGTAGAGCCGAGCCCATGCTCGGCTGGCGGTAGCGCCCGGTAGCGCCGGGCCATGCCCGGCGAGCGCAGCGGCACGTCAGTGCTTGGCTTCTTCCTTGGCGGCGTTGGCCCGGGCGTCGGCGGCGACGTCGCTGGCCTTGTCGGCGACCTTCTGCGCGGCCGTGGCGGTGGCATCGCTGGCGTGGGCGGCGGCATCGGTGGCAGCGGCCTTGGCCTGGTCGGCAGCGTTGGCGGTGGCGTCGGCAGCATTGTCCAGCGCCCGCTGGGTGTCGGCGGCGGCGTGCTCGGACGCCTCGGCCGTCTTGTCGGCGGCGTCGCGGGTTGCGGCGGCGGCCTTGTCCACGGCTTCGCGTGCGGCGGCGCCGGCGCTGTCGGCAGCCTGTGCGGCGTCCTGCCTGGCCTGCTCGGCCTCGGGGCCCTTGCAGGCGGCCAGTGCCAGCAGCAGGGAGGCGGCCAGCAGGGTGGTGGTCAGCGGACGGGTCTTCATGGCGGGCTCCAGTGCTGCAATGGATGGGGACGCCAGCCTATTCATGCCTTCGTGAAGGCGCGGTGGTGATAGGTGCAGCACTGCAGCAGGCAAAGAAAAAGCCGCTGGCGAACCAGCGGCTTTTTCCAGAACAGCGTGAAGAAAGAAGTTATTACTTCTTGGCTTCTTCAGCAGCGTCCTTGGCCTGCTCGGCGGTGCCTTCAGCAGCCTTGGCAGCGTCCTTGGCCTGCTCAGCAGCAGCGTCGGTGGCAGCAGCGCCAGCCTGGGCAGCAGCGTCGGTCGAAGCGTCGGCAGCGGTGGCGGCGGTGTCAGCGGCCTGCTGGGCAGCGTCGGCGGTCTGGGCGCCAGCAGCGGCGGCCTGGTCGGCAGCAGCCTGGGCCTCGGTGGCGGCTTCGTTGGCCGAAGCAGCGGCGTCCTGGGCAGCTTCCTGCTTCGAGCAGGCGGCCAGGGCCAGGGCCAGGGACATAGCGACCAGCAGCTTGTTGATGCTCATTGTGTGAATCCTCGTCGTTGAATTAGGCAACGCGCAACTGCGCGCCGACAACATGATGACAAGCCACGTTTGGCTGTCAAGCGATCCCGCATTCATTTTTGCGAAATCAGCGTTAATCCCTTTCAGATCAATTCGATGGCGATAGCCGTTGCTTCGCCGCCACCGATGCAGAGCGTGGCAATGCCGCGCTTGCCGCCGTGCGTGCGCAAGGCGTTGACCAGGGTCACCACCAGGCGCGCACCGGAGGCACCGATCGGATGGCCCAGTGCGCAGGCACCGCCATTCACGTTGATCTTCGCATGCGGGATGCCCAGCTCACGCATCGGCGCCATGGCGACAACGGCGAAGGCTTCGTTGATCTCGAACAGGTCCACCTGGTCGAGCGTCCAGCCGGTCTTCTGCAGCAGGGTGTGGATCGCGCCGATCGGGGCGGTGGTGAACCACTCCGGCTCCTGCGAATGGGTGGCATGGCCGACGATGCGCGCCAGCGGGGTGATGCCGCGCGCAGCGGCGTCTTCCTCGGCCAGCAGGACCACGGCGGCGGCGCCGTCGGAAATGCTGGAGGAGCTGGCGGCGGTGACGCTGCCGTCCTTCTTGAATGCGGGGCGCAGGGTCGGGATCTTGGCGATGTCCGAGCGGCCCGGCTGCTCGTCGGTGGCGAACTCGACCTCACCCTTGCGGGTGGCGACCTTCACCGCGACGATCTCGCCGGCGAAGGCACCGTTGGCCTGTGCGGCCTGGGCACGGCGCACCGATTCGATGGCGTAGGCGTCCTGTTCCTCGCGGGTGAACTGGTACTTGTCCACCGCGCATTCGGCGAACTCACCCATGGCCTTGCCGTCGTAGGCGTTGACCAGGCCATCGTGGGCCATGTGGTCCACCGCCTGGAAGTTGCCGAAGCGGTTGCCGGTGCGTGAATTGGGCAGCATGTGCGGGGCGTTGGACATCGACTCCATGCCGCCGGCCACCACCACCTTGGCCGAACCGGCCTTGATCAGGTCATGGCCGAGCATGATGGTCTTCATGCCTGAGCCGCACACCTTGTTCAGCGTGGTGGCACCGGCCGACAGCGGGATGCCCGCAGCGATGGCGGCCTGGCGGGCCGGCGCCTGGCCGAGGTTGGCCGGCAGCACGCAGCCCATCAGGACTTCGGAGACGTCGCTGGCCGGAACCCCGGACTGCTCAAGGGCGGCGGCGATGGCAGCCGCGCCGAGGGTCGGGGTGGGCACGCCGTTGAACTGGCCGAGGAAGGAGCCGATGGCGGTGCGCTTGGCGGCGGCGATGACGATGTTGGACATGGCAATCTCGTTGATGCGTGAGCAATGTTCGGAAAGGAGACGGCGGCTGTTGGATGCAGCGCTGTTTCCCGGCAGACTGCGTGGGGGTCGGCCCAAGTATAGAGGGTCGGCGATGGCTGCCGCTGGGCAGCCCTTGATGCCTGCAGGGACGGCAGCAGGCCAACGTTCATGGGATGGAATCGATGGAACGCACGACGATGGCAAGGTCGATCCTGGGATCGGCACTGGTGGTGGCGTTGACGGCATGTGGCGGCGGAGGTGGCGGCGGCAACGTGCGCGTCGATCCTCCACCGACCACGCCCCCCACCACGCCGCCGACGACACCGCCGACGACACCGCCACCGGCCACGCCGGCCGAACCGGCCATCAACGCGCACCTGTCCATCACCCAGGCCGACGCGGCGCGCAGCGCGGGGCTGGACGGCAGCGGCGTGCGCATCGGCATCGTCGATTCGGGCGTGCAGCGCAACCATCCCACCCTGAGCGGACGGGTGCTGGCCAACTACAGCTACGTCGATCCGCGCAGCAACAACCTCAACAACGATGACGTGGTCGGCCACGGTACGGCGGTTGCCGAGCTGGCGGCGGGCAAGGCGTTCGGTTCGTGGCCCGGTGGCATCGCGCCGAATGCGCAGATCGTCTCGGCCCGGATCATTTCCGACACGCGCCCCACCGACGATGGCACGGGCAATGGCAACGAGGTCGATGGTGCGCTTGGACTGGCCGGGGTCCACCAGGACCTGATCAACCAGGGCGTGAAGGTCATGAACAACTCGTGGGGCGGGTTGTACTGGACCAACGCCGCCGCCACCGCCCCCATCGCCGCCGAGTACCGTCCCTTCATCATCAACAACAACGGCCTGGTGGTGTTTGCCACCGGCAATGAAGCCAAGGCTGATCCGTCCGACATGGCGGCGCTGCCCAGCCAGGCGGGCCCGGGCAACTCGCGCCCGGCAGCCGACCTGGAGCGCGGCTGGCTGGCGGTGACCGCCGTCGATTCCACCGATCCCAGCAAGCGCGCCAGCTATGCCAATGCCTGCGGCGTGGCCGCCAGCTACTGCCTGGCCGCACCGGGCGCGGCGATCTTCG
Organism: Stenotrophomonas sp. PFBMAA-4; assembly: GCF_030053215.1. Taxonomy (NCBI): domain Bacteria; kingdom Pseudomonadati; phylum Pseudomonadota; class Gammaproteobacteria; order Lysobacterales; family Lysobacteraceae; genus Stenotrophomonas; species Stenotrophomonas sp. PFBMAA-4. Next base: position 27,634 of record NZ_JASGBW010000042.1, read on the forward strand.
TCAATCCGGAGTACCCGACCGGCTCCGCGCTGCTGTGGAACTACGGCACTTCGTTCGCCGCGCCGCTGGTATCCGGTGCGGCGGCGCTGGTGTGGCAGAAATACCCGTACTTCAGCAACGACCTGGTGCGGCAGACCCTGCTGGGCACCGCCACCGACCTCGGTGCGCCCGGCGTGGACAGCGTCTTCGGCTATGGCCTGCTGAACATCGCCAAGGCCATCAACGGCCCGGCGAAGTTCGACTGGGGCAATGCCACGGTCAACGTCTCGCAGACCGGCCTTGATTCGGTCTGGAGCAACGACATCAGCGGCAGCGGCGGGCTGGTCAAGCAGGGCGTCGGCGCGCTGGGCCTGTCGGGCACCAATACCTACACCGGCGATACCCGCATCGAGCAGGGCACGCTGGCGCTGCGCGACGGTGCGTCGATCACCTCCAATGTGGTCGTGGTGCCGCAGGCCGGTGTTCCCGAGGCCGCCGCGCTGCAGTTCATGACCGGCACCAGCCGGATCAAGGGCAACGTCGACAACGGCGCCACCGTCATCCTGCGCAACGCCAACACCACGGCCACCATCGAGGGCAATTACCTGCATCGCGCGGGCGCGCGGCTGAGCATCTCGCTGGGTTCCAACCCGCTGGAGATCACCGGCACGGCCACCCTGCAGGGCGGTGACGTGCACGTGGCCAGCATCATCAGCGGCTACGTGGCCGCCGATGGCCGCACCCAGACCGTGCTGCATGCCGGCCAGGGTGTCACCGGCAGGTTCGACGGGGTCAGCAACAGCCTGCCGCAGGGCACCCTGCTGCAGAGCTCGCTGAATTACGGCAGCGACAACGTGGTGCTGGTCACCGACCGCATCAACGTGACCCAGGCCGCCAGCCTGGCGCGCGCGTCGGATGCGGCGCTGGCTTCGGCACTGCGCGTGGAGTCGGCGTTCGAACGCCTCGATCTTGGCGCCGGCTCGTCCTCCTTCGCCGACGGTGCCGCCGCGCTGCAGCGCGTGGACGGCAACCAGGCCCTGCAGGCCAGCCTGGACAGCCTGTCGGGCAAGGCGCATGCGCTGGCCGCGGCGGCCACTTTCGACAGCATCGACCTGGGCCGTCGCGCGTTGTCAGCCCGCTTCGGCCAGGTGCAGGCCGCGCCGCGGCTGGGCGGTTCGTGGCAGAACGCGCTGGGCGATGCCGGCCAGGGCAGCTTCTCGGCCAGCGGCACCGACACCCGTGGCTGGATGATGGGCCAGGACGTGGCGATGGGCGGCAACGGCGTGCTGGGCTTTGCCTTCGGCGAACTGCGCAGCTACAGCAACAGCAGCTGGGGCAGTGATCGCGGGCGTGACCGGCAATCGCAGGCGCAGCTGTACGCCGGCTGGAGCAGCGGTGGCGCCTACGCACTGGGGCAGGTCGGCGCCGGCCAGTTCACCCGCCAGATCGACCGCCAGCTGCTGCTGGGGGCCGGCCAGTACGGCGTCAATGCGCGCTATGGCGGCAGCTTCAGCATGGCCAGCGTGGAGACCGGTTACCGCTTCGGCTCGGCCCGCGCCGCGCTGACACCGTACGTGGGCGCCGACTACGCGCGCGTGGACAACGATCGCTTCAGCGAACAGGGCGGGCTGGGCTTCGGCCTGCGCACGCAGGGCGGTATCAGCAGCCGCAGCCAGGCACTGGCCGGCGTGCGCGCCGAACGGCAATGGCGTGGCTGGTCGCTGCGCGGTTATGCCGAATGGCAGCAGCTGCTGTCCAGCCAAGGCCTGGATGCGGACGCGAGCTTCGTCGGCGTCGATGCGTGGGCACCGATGGCCGGCCTGCAGCCGACCCGATCCGGTGGCCTGTTCGGCGTGTCGGTGGAATCGTGGTTGAGCCGCAACACGCGGCTGGCGTTCGGCTACGACCAGCGCTTCGGGCCGCGCGGCGATCTGCGCCAGGTGGCGCTGCGCTACAGCGCCGCTTTCTGATCAGGAAATGCAGGTAGTGCCGGCCGCTGGCCGGCATTCCCTGTTCCTGTCACCGGGCGTATCAACCGCCGCGCAGGTTGCCCAGGCGCGGAGTGCTGCGGCCCAGCGGCATCTTCAGCTTGCCGATCGACAGGATGCGCGCTTCGGCGATGCGGTCGGCGGCGCGCTGCGGTGCGATGTTCTCGCGCTGCGACAGCTCGAAGATGCGCGTGAGGTTGTGGTAGATGCTGCGGATCAGGCGCATCGCGCGTTCGCGGTTGTAGCCGTCGATCTCCAGCGAAACGTTCATCACGCCGCCGGCATTGACCGCATAGTCCGGCGCATAGAGGATGCCGCGCGCATGCAGTTCATCGCCGATCTCCAGGCTGGAGAGCTGGTTGTTGGCGGTGCCGCAGATGATCTTGGCCTTGATGCGCGGCAGGGTGTCGGCGTTGATGGCGCTTTCCAGCGCGCACGGTGCGAACACGTCGGCGTTGACCTCGTGGATCTCGTCCGGCTTGACCGCCTCGGCGCCGAAATCGCTGACCGCGCGATCGACCAGGCTGCTGTCCAGGTCGGTCACGTACAGCTTGGCGCCGCGGTCGCGCAGCAGCTTCACCAGTTCCATGCCGATGTGGCCCAGGCCCTGCACGGCAATGCTGGTCTTGCCCACTTCCTCGTGGCCGAACTTGAAGCGCAGTGACGCCATCAGCGCCTGCAGCGCGCCATAGGCGGTGAACGGGGCCGGGTCGCCCGAGCCGCCGTGGACCTGGTGAACGCCGGTCACGAACTGGCTTTCCAGGTAGATGTTTTCCATGTCGTTGACGTCGGTGCCAACGTCCTCGGCGGTGATGTAGCGACCGCCCAGCGAATCGACATAGCGGCCGAAGGCGCGGAACAGCACCTCGGTCTTGTCCACCTTCGGGTCACCGATGATGACGGCCTTGCCGCCACCGACGTTGAGGCCGGCCAGTGCATTCTTGTAGGTCATCGTCCGGCTCAGCCGCAGCACGTCGGCCAGCGCCTCGTCGGTGCTGGCGTAGGGGCGCATGCGCACGCCGCCCAGGGCCGGGCCCAGGGTGGTGTTGTGGATGGCGATGATCGCCTTCAGGCCGGCATCCTGGTTGTGGCAGAACACAACCTGTTCGTGGCCGGTGGTGGCGAGGGTTTCGAATAGCATGGCGTCTCCGATGGCGCGATCAGCGGCGAACTGCAGCGAACTGCCAATGAACGGTAGGGTCCCAAAACAAAAAAAGCGACGTCGTCATGGCTGGGGGACGGGTCGCGCGGCGCCATTCTAGTCCATTCCCCCGGCATCTGCCGTGCAGATGAGAGCGGTCCGGGTTAAAGAAGATGAAAGTGCGGCCGATGCAGCGACGACGGCAGGTGGCCGATGTGAAGAACGCGCAGGGGCAGTCAGTGGCAGCAGCAGTGCAACGACAGGGCCGACCCGGATGAGGCCGGCCTGGTGGCAAACGCTGGTGGAATGGGTGTCCCGGCGGGCTGGCACGGACCCGGTGCGGCTGGCCACGGCACCGCGGCAGGCCGTGGCCGCCGTTGCGGCAAGCCTGCAGGGCGAGGCGCTGCAGCCGGCGGAGATTGCCGCCCACCTGCAGCGCGGCCTGCATGCGCTGGCGCTGTACCCGCACCTGGTGGGCGAGCTGCCTGAAGGGCAGCCCTCGGCACTGGCCGACGCGGTGGACCGCGCCCTGCAGGACCGCGACTGGGCGACCCGGCAGCTGCCGCGGCGCCCGCAGCTGTTGCCGCAGCTGATCCAGACCGTCAACGACGAAGTGGCCTCGGCCCGGGTGATGGCCGCGATCATCGGCCAGGACCCGGTGCTGACCGGCAACCTGCTGCGCATCGCCAACAGCCCGGCCTACAAAGTGCACGAACGGCCGGTGGACAGCCTGCAGCGGGCGGTGACCCTGGTCGGCACCGAGGGCGTGCGGCAGATCATCAGTGCCGTGCTGGTGCAGCCGGTCATGCAGGTGCAGTGCGAGGTGTTCCCGCAGTTCAGCGCGATCATCTGGGAGCACGCGCTGCTGGCCTCGCGCGCGGCTGCCGACCATGCGCGCACGGTCACCTTCGGCGATGCCTTCGCCGCGCAGTGGCTGGGCCTGGTGCAGGGCCTGGGCGCGGCCCTGGTGATGCGCCAGCTGCTGCAGGAAGCGCAGGCACGTGGCGAGACGGTCGCACCGGAGGTGGTGCTGGACCTGCTGCAGCGCTGGTCGCTGCCGCTGGCCCAGCGCGTGGCCGCAGCCTGGGACCTGCCCGAACCGGTGCACCAGGCGCTGGCGGCCGATGCCCAGGGCCCGCTGGCCGACAGCCTGCGCCTGGGCAGCGCGGCGGCTGCCGCCAGCCTGCTGTGCCGGCACGGCCACGGCCCCCAGGCGCGCATGCTCGCGCTGCTGGAGCAGCTGCCGTCGGCACCGGCGCACGCCCTGCGCTGGATCTGGCGGCGCCTGCACGGGCGCAACGTGGAAACCCTCGACGAGGCCATGCATGACGCGCACGGCGAGGCCGGGGCATGAGCGCTACAGCTGCGATTCCACCGGCAACCAGCTGATCACGCGGGCGGTCAGGCGCGCGCCCAGGGTGCTGCCGGGCTCGCGGCCCACCCAGTGCGGCGGTGGCTGCCGCTCCAGCCAGCGCAGGTCATCGTCCGGCCCGAGCGCAAGCCACCAGCTGTGCAGCGGGTCGGCCAGGCGCAGGTATTCCTCGCGCAGCCGCGCACCCAGCACCGGGTCATCGAACAGCACGCCCATTTCGGTGTTGAGGTAGGCCGAACGAGGGTCGAGGTTGAATGAACCGACGAAGCCGCGGCGGTCGTCGATGACGAAGGCCTTGGTGTGCAGGCTGGCACCACTGCTGCCGAACAGGCTGGATTCGCCCGGCTCGCCGTGCGCCTTCAGTTCGTACAGCTGCACGCCGGCCTTCAGCAGCGGTGCCCGATAGCCCATGTAGCCGCCGTGTACCGCCGCGACGTCGGTGGCGGCCAGCGAATTGGTCACCACGCCGACCTGGGCGCCGCGCGCGGCCATCGCCGACAGGCCCTGCAGGCCATCGCGACCGGGCACGAAGTAGGGCGATACCAGCAGCGCGGTATGGCGGGTGGACTGCAGCTCCTCGACCAGCGCGCTGACCAGCCAGCCATCGCGCGCATCGTCGCGATGCTTCATCGGCGGGTCGGACAGGATGCGCACGCTCGCGCTCCAGTGCAGCGGGTCCGGGCCCGGCTGGCGCTGCGCACGCGACGCCTTGACCCGTTGCAGGTAGGGTTGCGCCCGGGCGTGCAGCGCATCGCGGTCGGACTGGCGCAGCAGGGCGCGCAGCTGCGCATCGGTGTAGCTGGCCAGCGCGCCGATGGGAATGGCCGCAGCACTGTTCCAGTAGTCGTCGAAGATGCGGTTGGCCTGTTCCACCGCAGGCCCGGCCACCACCAGGTCCAGGTCCTGGAAGTTGACGTCGTTGCGCGCGCTGAAATATTCCTCGCCGATGTTGCGGCCGCCGACGATCGCCACGCGGCCGTCGGCGATCCAGCTCTTGTTGTGCATGCGGTGGTTGACGCTGAAGGCGCGCTGGATCATTTCCAGCGTCCGCGCGATGCCGCTGCGGTTGCGGAACGGGTTGTACAGGCGGATCTCGATGTTGGGGTGCGCATCGAGCGCCATCATCAGCGCGTCCTTGTCCTTGGCATTCATGTCATCCAGCAGGATGCGCACGCGCACGCCGCGTTCGGCCGCGTCGTACAGCGCCTTGGCCATCAGGTGGCCCACCAGGTCGTCGTGCCAGATGTAGTACTGCAGGTCCAGGCTGCGCCCGGCCTGTTCGGTGATCTTCGCGCGCGCAGCGAATGCATCCATGCCATCGCTGAGGAACGCCACGCCCGATTGCCCGGGCCGCGCGTCCTGTTCGGGCGCCAGCTGGCGATCGATGGCGGTCTGCGCCGGCTGCAGCGGCAGCACGTGCGAGACGGGCCCCCGCGCCTGCGGCGTCAGGTGGTCGGCCAGCAGCAGGCCGGACAGCACCAGCACCAGCAGGGCGGCGATGATGAGTGCGACGACACGCGGCACGCGTCGCCACACGGGTTTGCGCAGGCTCATGCCATCGATGGTAGATCCACGCCCCGCGTGGATGCCACCACCGCGGGAATCAGAACCGCTCGTCGCTGCCCAGGTAACGCCACTGCGCCGGCGGCAGCGGTCCCAGGGCCACGCGGCCGATGCGCAGGCGGCGAACCGCGGCAACCTGCAGGCCGGCGTTGCCGACCGCCGTCCGCAGGCCCTTGGCGGTCAGGCCCTTGCCGGCAAAACGCAGGCGCTGCTCGTTCTGCCAGCTGACCTTGGCGCCGCCGGATTCGTGCTGCAGCCGGGCCATCAGCCAGGGGCCGCGCTCCGGGCCACCGTCGGCCACTTCCACCAGGTACTCCTGCTCGGTGCGGCCCAGGTTGCGCTGCAGGTGGGCGAGGGTGGCCGGGTCCTGGCTGACCACCACCAGGCCACTGTCGGCGGCCGGCAGCGATGCCGCCAGCTGCAGCCCGTGGAAATGACGCTGCAGCGGGCGGATGTCGCTGGCATCGAGCTCGCTGCGGGTGGCGCTGCTGACCAGCGCGCACAGCGTCTCGGCGGCGACGCCGGCCGGCTTGTGCAGCAGCATGGTGACCCGCTCGGCCTTGCTGTCTTCGGCCTGTTCGGCCATCACGATCACGGCGCTCTCATCGACCGGGCGCTGCGGCTGCTCCACCACCTCGCCGTTGACCGTCACCCAGCCACCTTCGATGTAGCGGCGCGCTTCGCCGCGCGGGATCCCGAGCAGGGCGGACAGGCGTTTGTCGAGGCGGGTCGGTTCCATGGCGGGCAGGTCGGTCAGGGGGCGCGCAGTGTAGCTGCTGCGGCCGGTCAGCGCTGGCTGCGGTTGGCCAGCTCGGTCAGGTACAGGCGGGTATCGAACTCCAGCTGCAGGTAGTCCGGCTCCATGTGCTGGCACAGCTGGTAGAAGGCCTTGTTGTGGTCGGCTTCCTTCAGGTGGGCCAGTTCATGCACCACGATCATGCGCAGGAAGGCCGCCGGCGCCTGGCGGAACACGGTGGCGATGCGGATCTCGCGGCTGGCCTTGAGGCGGCTGCCATGCACGCGGGAAATGGCGGTGTGGGTGCCCAGCGCATGCTTGATGACCTCCAGCGTGTTGTCGTAGCAGACCTTGTTGAGCGGTACCGATTTGCGCAGGTAACGGTCCTTCAGGTCCTGGGTGTAGTCGTACAGCTGGCGGTCGCTGCGCACCTCGTGCGGGTCGGGGTAGCGCTGCTGCAGCCAGGGGCCGAGCTTGCCCTGGGCCAGCAGTTCGCTGACCTGGGCGACCAGGGGTTCGGGATAGCCGGTGAGGTACTTCAGGACTGCCATGCAGGGGCGGCGGGGCGTCGGTAGAATGGGGCATCCAAGATTACACGCGGTACGCAACGACCATGGCAAAGCCCAACGCGCTGCAGGAACAATTGCTCAAGGCCGGCCTGGCCAAGAAGTCGCAGGCCAGCGCCGCCGCGAGCGCGCAGGCCAAGGCCCGGCAGGGCAAGGCCGAATCGACCTCGGCCGAGGTCCAGCGGGAAGCTGAACGCGCCCGCGCCGAGAAGGTCGAGCGCGACCGCGCGCTGGCCGCCGAGCGCAATGCCCAGGCCAAGCTGCTTGAACAGAAGGCGCAGGCGAAGCAGATCATCACGGCCCATGCCGTGCCCCACAAGGGCGACGACGAATACCGCTTCAGCGACGGCGGAGCGATCCGCACCCTGCTGATCGACCCCAAGCTGCGCAAGGCGCTGTCGGTGGGCGTGCTGGTCATCGTTGCCCAGGGCGAGGGCTACGCGGTGCTGCCGCGTGCCGCCGCCGAGAAGGTGCGCGAGCGTGCCCCGGAGGCGATCATCGTCGACCACGGCCAGCCGGGCTCGACCGCGGAGATTTCCACCGGCAACGCCGAGGACGACGCCTACTACGCCCAGTTCCAGGTGCCGGACGACCTGGTCTGGTAAGGCGCGGCTGAACCAACGGGTACGACCGCCGGGCACGGCCCGGCGCGACCGTTTGCGGCGGGATGGATCGTCCCCATATCAGGCGACACACCTGCGGAGGATGGCCATGGCCACCGGTTGGGCGGGAGACGGCGCGGTCCAGGACCAGATCGACGCCACCGTCGACGATGCGATTGCCCGCGCGCGGCGCCAGCTGCGCGAAGGCCCGGGTCTGGAACACTGCGAGGAATGCGACGCGCCGATTCCGTTGGCGCGGCGCCAGGCCGTGCCCGGGGTGCGGCTGTGCGTGGCCTGCCAGCAGGCGCTGGACGACGAGGAGCAGGCGCATGCCGGCTACAACCGGCGTGGCAGCAAGGACAGCCAGTTGAGGTAGGGGGTTTTATTGCAGGGCTGCGCCCTGCACCTGCCGAAGCCAGAGCCAGAGCCAGAGCCAGAGCAACGTCAAAAGCCTGCATTCCGTGGGATGGCGGGGCGGTGTGGGTGGGCAGGACACGCCGTAAACCCCCCTCCGGGGTCCGGCCCAGCCGCTGGCGGCTGTGCGTTCGGGCGCTTGCGAAGCAGT
>NZ_JASGBW010000043.1:0-26768 GCF_030053215.1 Stenotrophomonas sp. PFBMAA-4
AGAGGACTCGAACCTCCACGAAGTTGCCCCCGCTAGCACCTGAAGCTAGTGCGTCTACCAATTCCGCCACCTGGGCGTCGAGAGGGAGGATTATGGGCTGCGCTGACGGGGATGTCAACACCCTTGGCCAAGGCTCAACCAAGCACTGGCGGCATATCTCCTGTAGCCGTTACTAGCGTTCGTTCGTCCCCTCTATAGGCGAGGTATGCCTGGTTTTAGGCTGGAATTCTCCAGTACATCCCGTCAGCGTGAGGTGTCTGCTCCAGTCCGGTGCGAGTCATCTTGACGCCATTAAGGACTTGACGTAGGTCAGCCAGTATCGACGTCTTGTCAGCGATGTAGGAGTGGCCAAGGCCAAAGAGTCCGTCACCAACCGTGGAGGCATCGATGGTTTCCACGCCGGGCAGCACAAGAATGTTCTTGCCTCCGTCTCCTGCTCGTGGGTGCGAATTGCGTATCCCGCGGGATAGCGCGATGGCCCAGTCACGTTCGGAGCCATAGAGCGTGTATCTGCCCGCTGCCTTTGGCATTGCTGCCATTGCTTGACGGTAGATCATGGCATCCACATCTGGGGCGGCGAAAACTGCCTGGGCGACTGGTGTGCTGTTTGTGCGCCACCATCCGTGATCCTTCAATGCTGGAAGGAGCGCGCGATTGCCCATGCTGTGTGCAACTATGTGGAGTTCTTCAACCCCAACGTCCTGATGGAGGGTCCTGAGGAATTCACGCAGTTGCGGAGAGTCAAGCTGCACCGTGTCTTCATCTGCTGCATATCCCTTCACCGATGCGAGAGAGGCCCAGCTGAAAGCGCAGACAAGACCTTTGTAATCGATATCCCGTGCTATCTGGGCGGCTCTTGAAACCGCTTCTGCAAATTCCACATTGAATCCATGGATGAACAGGAATGCCGATTTTGTGTCGGTGACTTTGAGTTCACCTTTACATGCGGTAATCCACTCGCTGCAAGCCATTTCAGTCACCGACTGCACCACGATGTGTCTGGACGAATTCTCCTTCAATCGAAGCTTCCAGATTGTCAGGGGCCGCTCCATCTTTCCAACTGTGTGGCCGCGCGGAATCGAGACCCTGGCGATGCCAAGTGAAAGTTGGCCGTTGCCTCGCCCGTTCCGGTAGTGGTTCCTTGGACTAATGTCTGCTGCCTTGCAGCGAGTCCGCGTGGTTCCGTAATAGACAGGGACCTCCACTGGTCCGCGGATCACTGAGTCGCTAGGCGATACGTGGCTGCCGGCTCGCGGGAGAAGATGGGGCGGAACAGCTTCATACTGATACGCCAGCCTACTCGCCTGTTTGAATATTGGTTCCGTAGCCGGCGTTGGCTTGCTGCGGCGAGAGATGGTGCCCCGCTCTGAATGTGCAACCTCAGCGGACCGTTCGTAATAGCGTATGGCGGGCGGAAGCAGGTCCAACAGCAGGTAGTCTGTCATCCTGGCAATGGCAAGTAGGACCTGTGGGTTCTGATATCCACCGGGCAGTGATGTGCTTGCTATGATTTCCCAACCCTGTGCCACGTTCCTGCTGATATCGATCAATTCCGCAAGCTTGGCGCGGGTACGATAATGAACGCCCCTATGTTCCGAAAGTTCTCGGAGTGCCTGCCAGCTCGCCAGCGCCTCATTCGCAGCTTTCTGTAGATCTGGTTTATTGGCGTCGGCCGCATCTGAGTTGGTCGCATCTGGTAGGTCTCGAAGCGAGACCAGAAGTGCGGCGCCTGCGTCGCGAAGATGGATCAGTGCTTCCAGTACGAAACTCAGCATCATTCCCTCCCTGAATGAAATTGAACTCATCTCTTGATGAGAAAGGGAGGATGATACGTGGTGGCTTCAACAACCACCATTGGTTGGACGGACGGGGGGGGGGGAGGGGGCAGATAGCCTAGGCCGCACTGGAACTGCAGGCAAAAAAAATCCCCGCCGAAGCGAGGAGTTTTTTCGTTGGTGCCCAGGAGAGGACTCGAACCTCCACGGTTTTACCCGCTAGTACCTGAAACTAGTGCGTCTACCAATTCCGCCACCTGGGCGTTCCAGAGGCGCAATTGTGAAGATGAATCCGCAGGGTGTCAACGACTTCCTGAATTTTTTTCACGCAATGCCTTCGAGCCGGCCGCTGACCCGTTCTGCACGCCATCAACGGCTACCATGTAGGGCGATGACTACCAAAAAACCAAGCAAGGGCGGGAGCACCTCCCGCAGCCAGGCCCCGAAGAAGGGCGCCAAGCCGGGCGCAGCCCGCACCACCAAGCCGGGCAAGCCGCTGCCGGGTTGGTTCCCCGAATTGAATGACGGCGCCGCGCCGCCCCGCGGCCGCAAGCCCCGCGGCGCTGAAGCGCCCGGCCCGGCCCCGGGCCGCAAGCTGCCGCCGACCGGCAAGGTGATCGACGATCCCTATGCCAGCCGCGAGGCCGAGAAGTACGAACAGCCCATCGCCAGCCGCGAGGCCATCCTGGCCCTGCTGGAACGCTGCGAGGGGCCGCAGACCGCCGAGGAACTGGGCGCACGCCTGGGCCTGACCGCTCCGGACCGGGCCGAGGCGCTGTCGCGCCGGCTCGGCGCGATGGTCCGCGACGGCCAGCTGGTGCAGAACCGCCGTGGTGGCTTCGCCCCGATCCAGACCTTGAACCTGGTCACCGGCGTGGTGATCGCCAATCCTGAAGGGTTCGGCTTCCTGCGCCCGGTCGAGGGCGGCGACGACCTGTTCCTGCCGCCGTATGAAATGCGCAAGGTGATGCACGGCGACAAGGTGCTTGCCCGCGTCACCGGCATCGATCATCGCGGCCGTCGCGAGGGCAGCATCGCCCGCGTGCTGGAGCGCGGCATGACCCGCCTGATCGGCCGCTTCAGCATCGAGATGGGCATCAATTACGTGGTGCCCGACGACAAGCGCGTGCAGCGCAACGTGCAGGTGCCGCCGGACCAGACCGGTGGCGCGCGCGACGGCCAGCTGGTGGTCTGCGAACTGACCCAGGCACCGGACAGCCGGCGTCCGCCGATCGGCCGCATCATCGCGGTGCTTGGCGACAAGCTGACCGCATCGCTGGTGGTGGAGACCGCCATCCACGGCCATGAACTGCCGTTCGAGTTCCCGCAGGCCGTGCTGGACGAGGCCGCTGCAGTGCCGCTGGTGGTCGAGCCGGCAATGATCGGCGACCGCGTCGACCTGCGCAGCACGCCGCTGGTCACCATCGACGGCGAGGATGCCAAGGACTTCGACGACGCGGTGTACTGCGAACCGAATGCCGATGGCTTCCGCCTGGTCGTCGCCATCGCCGATGTCTCCAACTACGTCCGCCCCGGTACGCCGCTGGACGAGGAAGCGCAGAAGCGCGCCACCTCGGTGTACTTCCCGGGCTTCGTGGTGCCGATGCTGCCGGAGACCCTGTCCAACGGCATCTGCTCGCTGATGCCGAAGGTCGACCGCATGTGCTTCGTCTGCGACATGCAGATCGATCGTGACGGCCTGGTCACCCATTCGCGTTTCTACGAAGCGGTGATGAACTCGCATGCGCGCCTGACCTACACGCAGGTGTGGAAGGCGGTGGGCGAGGACGATGCCGATACCAAGGCATGGCTCGGCGACCTGCTGCCGCAGGTGCAGCGCCTGCACCAGCTGTACAAGGTGCTGTCCAAGGCGCGCGCCAAGCGCGGTGCGATCGAATTCGAAAGCAGCGAAGTGCGCTTCGTGCTCGACAACCGCGGTGAAGTCACCCAGGCCGGCATGCTGGTGCGCAACGACGCGCACAAGCTGATCGAGGAATGCATGATCGCGGCCAACGTGGAGGCGGCCAAGTACCTGCTGTCGCGTCAGGTGCCGGCGCCGTACCGCGTGCATGAGAAGCCGCCGGAGACCAAGTACGCCGACCTGCTGGAATTCCTCAAGGAATTCAAGCTGAGCCTGCCGCCGTGGTCGAAGGTGCGCCCGGGCGACTACACCAAGCTGCTGAAGAAGATCCGCGACCGTCCCGATGCCACGCTGCTGGAATCGGTGCTGCTGCGCAGCCAGAGCCTGGCGGTCTACAGTCCGGACAACCACGGTCACTTCGGCCTGGCGCTGGAAGCGTACGCGCACTTCACCTCGCCGATCCGTCGTTATCCCGATCTGCTGGTACACCGTGCGATCAAGCACGCGCTGTCCGGCAAGCCGCTGGACAAGTTCACCTACAACGCCCGCGAGATGGCTGCGCTGGCCTTGCAGTGCTCCGAGCGCGAGCGCCGTGCCGACGAGGCCGAGCGCGAAGTGGACGAGCGTTACCGCGCGGCGTGGATGGAAAAGCATGTCGGTGGCCAGTTCGACGGCGTGATCAGTGGCGTGACCAGCTTCGGCCTGTTCGTGGAACTGGACGAGTCGAAGGTGCAGGGCCTGGTGCACGTCACCCAGCTGCCGCAGGACTATTACAAGTTCGACGCGACCCGCAAGACGCTGACCGGCGAACGTCGTGGCGCCAGTTACCGGCTGGGCGACCGCGTGCGCATCCTGGTGCTGAAGGCCAGCATGGAAGAGCGCAAGATCGACTTCCGCCTGGTCGAGCACAAGGGTGAGGAAGAGGGCGACGGCCTGCCGCCGCTGCCCGAGCGCGGCAAGCCGGCCAAGCGCACCAAGAAGCAGTATTGAAAGGCGTGCCGACCAACGGTCGGCACCCACCTCACCCGGTAGGTGCCAACCTTGGTTGGCACGCCGTTATGGAGGAACCCACCATGCAGGGCCAACCCGAATACAGCGGCGGCTGCCAATGCGGTGCGATCCGCTTCCAGGCGCGCGGTGAGCTGACCGACAGCTCGATCTGCCATTGCCGCATGTGCCAGAAGGCGTTCGGCGGCTACTACGCACCGCTGGTGTCGGTGCGCGGCGTGCAGTTCAGCTGGACCCGCGGCCAGCCACGCTATTTCCAGTCTTCCAACGTGGTGCGGCGTGGTTTCTGTGCCGACTGCGGTACACCGCTGACCTACGAAGCACCGGACGGGGTGGCGGTGGCGGCGGGGGCCTTCGACCAACCTGAACGCCTGCCTCCGACCCTCCAGTACGGCGTGGAGCGCAAGCTGCCGTTCGTCGACACGCTGGCCAGCCTGCCGGCGCGGCGCACCGAAGAGGACATTGCGGCGCTGGACTTCCTGGCCACGGTCGTGTCCCACCAGCACCCTGATCACGACACCCCGCATTGGCCGCCGCGTACGCGCGGGTAGCGCCGGGCCATGCCCGGCGGCCGTTGAGCCGCCGCAGCGCCCGGCCCGCCGATGCTCTACCATAGCCACCCCCTTTCCGGTCCCGCCCGCATGAGCAAGAACAGCCAGTGGATCGTCGGCGTCAACGCCGTCGCCTCCTCCATCGAGAACGACGCCGAGAACGTCCGCGAAGTGCTGGTCGAGGCCGGTGCGAAGAACCCGCGCCTGGTCGAAATCGAGGAAAACGCCCGCCGCAAGGGCATCGACGTGCGCAAGGTCAACAGCCAGGCGCTGGACGGTGTCGGCGGCTCGGTGCGCCACCAGGGCGTGGCCGCGCGCTATGCCGCCGCCCGCACCTACAGCGAGAACGAGCTGGAAGGCCTGGTCACTGCCGCCGAGGGCAAGGCCCTGCTGCTGGTGCTGGACGAGGTGCAGGACCCGCACAACCTGGGCGCCTGCCTGCGCTCGGCCGCCGCGGCCGGTGCCACCGCCGTGATCATTCCCAAGGACAAGTCGGCCACGGTCAATGCGACTGTGCGCAAGACCTCGGCCGGCGCCGCCGACCTCATCCCGGTGGTCGCGGTGACCAACCTGTCGCGCTGCCTGAAGGACCTGCAGAAGCAGGGCGTCTGGATCTACGGCCTGGCCGGTGAGGCCACCGCTTCGCTGTACCAGCTGGACCTGAAGGGCAACATCGCGCTGGTGCTGGGCGGTGAAGCCGATGGCCTGCGCCGCCTGACCCGCGAGAACTGCGATGGCCTGGTCAAGATCCCGATGCCGGGCGAGATCGAGAGCCTGAACGTCTCCGTCGCCGCGGGCGTCAGCCTGTTCGAGGCCGTGCGCCAGCGCGGTTGATTGGCCGGCAGCTTCTGTAGAGCCGAGCCCACGCTCGGCTGTCGTGATCGGGGTCAGATCCCTCCCCAACAGGAGAAGGGATCTGACCCTTTTTTTATCGGAAGGATCGTGTCGACCAAGGTCGACACCTACCAGAGCAGAACCGGGGTCAGGGCCCGTGCCGACCAACGGTCGGCACCCACCATCAGCAGCAGATTCCGACAGCTCATGGGTTCGAGGCCGTGCGCCAGCGCGGTTGATCGGCCGACACGACGTGATCGGGGTCAGATCCTTTTCCTGCGGGAAAAGGGGGCTGCCCCTTTTTTGTGATCGGCAGGATCGTGTCGACCAAGGTCGACACCTACCAGAGCAGAACCAGGGTCAGGGCCCGTGCCGACCAACGGTCGGCACCCACCATCAGCAGCAGATTCGGACAGCTCGTGGGTTCGAGGCCGTGCGCCAGCGCGGTTGATCGGCCGGCAGCTTCTGTAGAGCCGAGCCCACGCTCGGCTGTCGTGATCGGGGTCAGATCCCTTTCCTGCGGGAAAAGGGGTCTGCCCCTTTTTTGTGGGCTCGGCTCTACGGAAGGATCGTGTCGACCAAGGTCGACACCTACCAGAGCAGAACCAGGGCCAGGGCCCGTGCCGACCAACGGTCGGCACCCACCATCAGCAGCAGATTCGGACAGCTCGTGGGTTCGAGGCCGTGCGCCAGCGCGGTTGATCGGCCGGCAGCTTCTGTAGAGCCGAGCCCACGCTCGGCTGTCGTGATCGGGGTCAAATCCCTTTCCTGCGGGAAAAGGGGTCTGACCCTTTTTTGTGGGCTCAGCTCTACGGAAGGGATCGTGTCGACCAAGGTCGACACCTACCAGAGCAGAACCGGGGCCAGGGCCCGTGCCGACCAACGGTCGGCACCCACCATCAGCAGCAGATTCCGACAGCTCGTGGGTTCGAGGCCGTGCGCCAGCGCGGTTGATCGGCCGACACGACGTGATCGGGGTCAGATCCTTTTCCTGCGAGAAAAGGGGGCTGACCCTTTTTTGTGATCGGCAGGATCGTGTCGACCAAGGTCGACACCTACCAGAGCAGAACCGGGGCCAGAGCCCGTGCCGACCAACGGTCGGCACCCACCATCAGCAGCAGATTCCGACAGATCGCGGAAGTCTGTCGAGGGCGGGGTGGGTCCGGTGGCAGGGGTGTGAGCGGCATGGATGCCGCGACCAAGCCCCCATGGAAGGGTTTACGGCGTCCCCTGCCACCGGACCCGCCTCGCCGTCCCGCAGAAAGCGAGCTTTTGACGTTGACGTTGCTTCGGCAGGTGCGGGGCGCAGCCCCGCATCGCCTCACCCCGCGCTGCCACCCAGGGCCTTGAACAGGGTCACGTCGTTGCTCAGCTGGCTCTGCCGCACGCGGGCAAGTGACAGTTCGGCATCGCGGCGGGTCTGCTGCGCTTCCAGCCAGGTGCGCAGGTCGGTGGCGCCCACGCGGTAACGCACTTCCTGCGCGCGCTCCACTTCCACCGCCTGGTCATAGGACGCCTGCGAGGACGCCACCTGGCGGGCCAGCTGCTCGCGCGCGGACAACGCGTTGTCCACTTCCGAAAGCGCGGTGTACAGCGTCTTGCGGAAGTTGGTCGCGGCGATCTGGTAGGCGGTGCCGGCGATGTCGGTGTCCAGCTGCGCACGCTGCAGGTTGAGGAAGGGCAGCGACAGGCCGGCGCCGAGCGTGGCCACCGGGTTGCGCAGCACATCCCCCAGCGAGGTCGCACTGGAGCCGAGGCTGCCGGTCAGGCTCAGCGCCGGGTAGTACTGGGTGGCGGTCACCTTGATGGTCTTCAGGCTGTTGCGCAGGCGCAGTTCGGCCGCGCGCAGGTCGGGGCGGCGGCCCAGCAGGTCGGCAGGCAGGCCTTCGTCGATGCCTGGGCTGCGCGCGGCCTGCAGGTCCTGCGGCTCGTCCTGCTGTGGCCACGGCGTGCCATCCAGCAGCACGGTCAATGCGTTGCGTACTTCCACCCGCTGCTGTTCCAGCGCGCTCTGCGCCGAACGCTGCGATTCCAGGTTCTGCAGGGCCTGGCGCACTTCCAGCCGCGATACCGCGCCGGCATCGAAGCGCGCCTGCACCAGGTCGCGGGTGCGCTCCAGCCGCTGCAGGTTGGCTTCGCCACTGGCGATCGACTGGTTGAGGTAGGCCAGCGACCAGTACTGGCTGATCGTGTCGCCGATCACCAGCAGGGCGGTGTTCTGCCGGTCTTCCTCGCTGGCCTGGGCTTCCCAGCGGGCGATGTCACGCTCGGTGCGCAGGCGGCCCCACAGGTCCACCTCCCACGACAGCGACACGCCGGTGGAATAGCCGCGGCTCCAGTCGGCGGCCTGGTCGGTGGGGCGGCTGCCGCTGGCACTGACGCCGGACGAGGACGGCTGCGGCAACAGGGCGTTGCTGGCCAGGCCGGCCTGCAGGCGGGCACGCTGCACGGCCAGGCCGGCGGCACCGAGGTCGCTGTTGGCGGCCAGGGCCTGCGCGACCAGGCGGTCCAGGCGCTCATCGCCGAAGCCGGTCCACCAGGTGTCCTGGCGGATATCGCGGCCCGGGGTATCCAGGCTGCTGCGCGGGTCGTCGGCTGGCGCATTGAGGGTGGCATCGCCACGGCCATAGGTCGCGGCCACGGCGGGGTCCGCGGTGGGATAGCGGCCCACCGAGGCGCAGCCGGACAGGGCGAGCAGCACGGCGCCAGCCAGCAGCAGGCGCGAGGGGGCAGGGGAGGTCAGTCGGGTCATCATCTTCATTCGCGGGCCAGGGCCTCCACCGGGTCGAGCTGGGCGGCATTGCGTGCCGGCAGGAATCCAAACGCCACGCCGATCAGGGTCGAGCAGGCAAACGCGGCGATGATCGAGGCGGTCGAGAACACCACCTGGAAGTTGCTGGAGAAGTGGCCGATCAGCGCGCCCACCAGCAGGGCCAGGCCGATGCCGAGCAGGCCACCGATCAGGCAGACCAGCACGGCTTCGATCAGGAACTGCTGGCGGATGTCACTCTGCCGCGCCCCCACCGCCATGCGCACGCCGATCTCGCGGGTACGCTCGGTCACCGACACCAGCATGATGTTCATCACGCCGATGCCGCCGACCAGCAGCGCGATGGCGGCGATGGCGCCGATCAGCAGGGTCATCGTGCGCGTGGTCTGCTCGATGGTCTCGCGGATCTCGGCACTGTTGCTGAGGAAGAAATCCTCGGTGCCGTGGCGCAGGGTCAGGAGGCGGGTGATGGCCTCCTGCGCCGCATCCATCGGTGTTTCATCGTTGACGCGCACGGTGATGCTGGAGACATGGCTCTGCCCCAGCATGCGCGACATCACCGTGGTGTAGGGCACGAACACCCCCAGGCTGGTGCTGCCGCCGAAACCGAAGCTCTGCTTCTTGGCCACGCCGACCACGCGTACCGGCACGTTGCCGAGCAGGATCACCTGGCCGATCGGATCGCTGTCTGGGAAGAACTGGGTCTTCGTGTTTTCATCGATCACGCCTTCCTGGGCCAGGCCACGCACCGAATCACTGTCGAAGAAACTGCCCGCGAGCAGGGTCACGCCCTTCACCCGGAAGTACTGCTCGCCCACGCCGCTGACCTGGGCGGTGGCCGACTGGTTGCGGTAGCGCGCCGTGACCGAGGTCGACACGCTGGGCGTGGCGCTGTCCACGTAGCTCTGCTTTGACAATGCATCGGCGTCGCTGGCCTTGAGCGTCTGCACGCGCGCCGAGCGCATGTCACCGAAGCCGCGGCCGGGATAGACGTCGATCGTGTTGGTGCCCAGCGCGCTGATGTTCTGCAGGATCTGCTGCTGCGAGCCGTTGCCCAGCGCCACCACCGACACCACCGAGGCGATGCCGATGATGATGCCGAGCATGGTCAGGAAGGTGCGCAGGCGGTGTGCGTTCATCGCCAGCAGCGCCATCCGGAACGCTTCGGTGAAGCGGTCGCGCGCCGCGCGCCAGCTGCTGCCATGGGCCACGTCGGTGCTTGGCTGGCGCTGCGCGCGGTAGCTGGGCGCCTTCGGGTTGGCGCGGTCGGCGATGATTTCGCCGTCGCGGATTTCGATGATGCGCTGGGCGTGTTCGGCCACGCTCATGTCGTGGGTGACGAGGATGATGGTGTGGCCTTCAGCATGCAGCTCGCCGAGGATGCCCATCACTTCCTCGCCGGAGCGGGTGTCCAGCGCGCCGGTTGGCTCGTCGGCCAGGATCACCTCGCCGCCGTTCATCAGGGCACGGGCGATGGACACACGCTGCTGCTGGCCGCCGGACAGCTGGCCCGGCTTGTGGTGCATGCGGTCGCCCAGGCCCAGCCGCTGCAGCAGCTGCTCGGCGCGCGCGTTGCGGGTCGGCCCCGGGCTGCCGGCGTACACCGCCGGCACTTCCACGTTGCCGCGCGCATCGAGGTCGCCCAGCAGGTGATAGCGCTGGAAGATGAAACCGAAATGCCCGCGGCGCAGCTCGGCCAGCTCGTCCGGCTCCATCTTCCCGGTCTCGCGGCCGGCCACCTGGTAGCTGCCGCGGGTGGGGCGGTCCAGGCAGCCGAGGATGTTCATCAGCGTGGACTTGCCCGAGCCGGACTGGCCGACGATGGCCACCATCTCACCGGCGTGGATGTCCAGGTTGACGTCGCGCAGCACGGCGATGACATCGTCGCCCGCCGGGAACTCGCGGCGCAGGTCACGCAGGCGCAGCAGGGGCGCCGTCGTGCTCATCGGCGCGGGCCCATGCCACCGGGCCCGCCCATGCGCATGGCACCACCGCCGCGGTTGCCGGTGCCGCTGCTGGACGCGGCCGCACCGCCTTCGCCGACCACCACGCGCTCGCCTTCCTTCAGCCCGGACAGGATCTGCGCGGAGGCACCGTTGTTGATGCCGACCTTGACCTTGCGCGGCTGCGGCTGGCCCTGCGCGTCGACCACGCGCACCACGCGCTCGCCGTCACGGGTCTTCGGCCCCAGCGCCACGGCCGGCACCAGCAGCGCGCCCTTGGCCTGCTGCAGCAGCACCGAGACCTGCGCGGTCATGTCGATGCGCAGGGTGCCATCCGGATTTTCCACGTCGAACAGTGCGTTGTAGTAGACCGCGCTGCTGGAACTGGAGCTGGAGGAACTGCTGGAACTGGACGAGCTTTCGTTGGCGATGGACGACGGCGCCGGATTGATCTGGCGCAGCGTGGCGTGGTACTTGCGGTCCGGGTCGCCCAGGGTGGTGAAGTACACCGGCATGCCGGCCTTGATCTTGACCACGTCGGCCTCGGACACCTCGGCATTGACGGTGACCACGTCCAGGCGCGCCAGCATGACGATGGTCGGCGCGGTCTGGTTGGCGTTCACCGTGCGGCCTTCCTCGGCCACCACCGCCACCACGGTGCCGTCCATCGGCGCAGTGATGCGGGTGTAGGCCAGGTTGGCGCGGGCGGTGCCCAGCTCGGTTTCGCGGCCCTTGATCTGCGCCTCGTAGGACTGCAGCTGGGCACGGGCGGTCTTCAGCGTGGCCTCGGCGGCATCGTATTCCTGCTTCGAGGTGGCCTCGGCGGCCAGCATCTCCTTCTGCCGGGCGAAGTCCAGCTCGGCCTGGCGCAGGCTGGCCTGCTGCACGGCGCGCTGGGCGATCACCTGGTCCAGCGAGGCCTGCGCGTTGAGCACCTGGTTCTGCTGGGTGGTGGCGTCGATCTCGGCGATCAGGTCGCCTTCCTTCACCGTATCGCCCAGCTGCACCTTCAGCGACTTGATCTGGCCCGAAGCCTGCGCGCCGACGCTGACCAGCTTGTAGGCGTCGATCACGCCGGTGGCTTCCACCGTCTGTTCGATGTCGCCGCGGCTGACCGGGCTGGTGGCCAGGGCCGGGGCGGCGGGCTTGCGCAGCAGCCACCAGGCGCACGCGGCAGCAATCACCACAAGCAGGACAATCACGATCAGACGACCCCGGCGGGTCGCGGGCAACAGGCGGGAGATCACGTGCGGGCTTCACTCAGGCAGGCCGCCGCAGCGGCATTGGTGGGCATTGTGAAGATCGGGCGCGGGCGGGCTCAATCCTCGAGGTGTGTCCATGTGTAACACTGGCGGCCGAAACGCGTAACTGCAGGTATCCCGCCCCGGCGTCGATACAGTGGTACGCACCGGACAGGATGCGGTTCAGCTCCCGACACGGGAAAATCGCGACATGGAGACCGAAAACCCGATGCATCGCCTGTTGATCGTCGACGACGACAATGACATCCGCACCCTGCTGGCCGAACAGCTCGGCCGCGCCGGCTACCTGGTCAGCACCGCGGCCGATGGCACCAGCATGCGCCAGCTGCTGGAACGCGAGCACGTGGACCTGATCGTGCTCGACCTCAACCTGCCGCGCGAGGATGGCCTGACCCTGTGCCGTGACCTGCGCGCGCGCTCGAACACGCCGGTGATCATGCTCACCGCGCGTGCCGAGCCGATCGACCGCGTGCTGGGCCTGGAAATGGGCGCCGACGATTACCTGGCCAAGCCGTTCGAGCCGCGCGAGCTGCTGGCGCGCATCCGCAACGTGCTGCGCCGGACCGAGGCGCTGCCGGCCAACCTGGAACCGCTGGCCGTGCGCCGCGCACGCTTCTCGCGCTGGATCTTCGATCTGGAACACCGCCACCTGGTGGACCCCGATGGCCGCGTGGTGGTGCTGTCCGGCGCCGAGTTCCGCCTGCTGCGGGTGTTCATCGCGCACGCCAACAAGGTGCTCTCGCGCGAGCAGCTGGTCGCGCTCAGCAGCGGCCGCAACTACGAAGCGCAGGACCGGGCGATCGACCTGCAGGTCAGCCGGCTGCGCAACAAGCTGGCCGACGATGGCGGCCCCGATGGGCTGATCAAGACCGTGCGCAACGAAGGCTATGTGCTGGCCTCGGCCGTCAACCTGGAATAAGCCGTGATGAAGCGCCTGCGCCACTTCCTGTCCTCGATGGTGGGGCGGCTGTTCGTGATCCTGCTGCTGGGCATGGCGGTGGCCGCGATCGGCGCGACCATGCTGGCCACGTCCAAGCGCCAGCAGGATTTCGAACGGCAGAACCTGAACCGCATTGCCGACCGGCTGCAGGGCTACGTCAACCTGCTCGACGGCAACCCGGAACTGCGCGATCGCCTGCTGGATATGGGCGGGCCGAGCGTGCGCGCGCTGCCGTCCGGTGCGCGCGTGGGGCGCATCGACACCGCGCTGATGGAAGTGCTGGATGACCGTCCCGGACCGGTGGCACGCGCGCACGTGCATTTCACCTCGTTCCGCTCGTGCATCCCCAAGCTGCAGGAACTGCTGCCGCCGCCGCCGCCGGGCCACCGCCGCCCGCCGCGCGAACGCGATCCGTCCTTCATTCCGCCCAAGTGCCGCGCCGTGGACGTGGTCCTCAGCGATGGCACCGCGCTGAAGCTGGCGCTGGATTCGCCGGCGGTGGCGCACAACGGCGTGCTGGCCGTGGACCCGCTGTTCCTGACCCTGCTGGTGCTGGCCATCGCGGTGCTGGCCTATATCGTTTCGCGCATGGCCAGTGCGCCGCTGCAGGAACTGGCTTCGGCCGCCGAAGAACTGGGTGACGACCTGCAGCGCGATCCGCTGCCCCTGCGCGGCCCGCGCGAAGTGCAGCGCGCCGCCGAGGCCTTCAATGCCATGCAGCATCGCCTGCAGCGGCACCTGGCCGAACGCACGCAGATGCTGGCGGCGATCACCCATGACCTGCAGACGCCGCTCACCCGGCTGCGCCTGCGGCTGGAAAACGTGACCGACGAGATCCTGCGCGAGCGCCTGATCGGCGACCTGGCGGCGATGCAGGCACTGGTGCGCGAAGGCCTGGAACTGGCGCGCAGCGCCGAGAGCGCTGAACAGCGCGCTGCGCTCGATCTGGATTCGCTGCTGGAAAGCATCGTCGAGGACACCGCCGAAGCGGGTGCCGACGTGGCCTTTGAAGGTGGCAGCGGCGCGGTGCTGATGCTGCGGCCGCTGGCCATGCACCGGCTGTTCTCCAATCTGGTGGACAACGCGGTGATGTACGCCGAGCGCGTGCGGGTGCGCGTGGACCGCAGCGGCGGTGCGATCACCGTGGTCGTGGCCGACGATGGCCCGGGCCTGGCCGATGACCAGCTCGAAGCTGTGTTCGACCCGTTCGTGCGGGTGGAGACCTCGCGCTCGCGGCAGACCGGTGGCGCCGGCCTGGGCCTGACCATCGCCCGCGCGCTGGCCGAGAAGGACGGCGCTCGCCTGTGGCTGCGCAACCGTCCCGAGGGGGGGCTGGAAGCGGTGGTGCAGTGGCCGGCGGGCAGCCCGGTGGCCGCGCGCTGACGGTCGTGGCCGGTTGAGGGGGCAGAGCCCTCTGCGTGCGCAGAGGGATCCGGCCCCGGGTCAGATCCCTTTCAGCCCCCGGTCTTCACGCTGCGGTGACGCCGGGAGGGGTGTTTGGCCTATCATTCGCCCCATCTCCCCACAGTTCACGCGATGAGCCAGCCTGTTCGCACCGGCGCGCGGCCCCGTGCCGCCCGGTTGTTCCTGTTCCTGCCTGTTGCCGTGCGCGGCAACCGCACCTGGCCGCCGCCGCTGCAGTAATGGGCGGGCAGGGGGCTGGCAGGCGCCTGGCGGGGCGCCACCCGGAACATCACATCGGTCGCCTGCTGCGGCTCGGTGTGCTGTGGCTGTTGCTGTGGCTGGCCTCGCCGCTGGCGGCGCAGACCTCCGCAC
This sequence comes from Stenotrophomonas sp. PFBMAA-4, assembly GCF_030053215.1. Lineage (NCBI taxonomy): Bacteria > Pseudomonadati > Pseudomonadota > Gammaproteobacteria > Lysobacterales > Lysobacteraceae > Stenotrophomonas > Stenotrophomonas sp. PFBMAA-4. Next base: position 14,721 of record NZ_JASGBW010000043.1, read on the forward strand.
CGCCGCTGCGCGATTACGCCATCGACGTGTGGACGTCGCGCAACGGCCTGCCGCACAACTCGCTGCGTGACATCGCCCAGACCCCCGAAGGCCACCTGTGGTTCGCCACGTGGGAAGGCCTGGTGCGCTACAACGGCCTGGATTTCACCGTGTTCGACCGCAGCACGCGGCCCGGGCTGCGCGACAACGGCATCGGTGCCCTGCTGGTGGACCGCCAGGGCGGGCTGTGGATCACCGATTCGCGTGGCAACGTGACCTACCGCAGCAGCGCTGGCCAGTGGCGGGTCTGGGAGCACGAGGCCAACACCCCGGAAGTGCTGATCCAGTCGATGCAGATGGACAGCCAGGGGCGCCTGTGGCTGCTGTACGAAGGCAAGGGCATCGCATATCTGACGCCCGAAACCGGCATCGTCTACCAGCCGCCGCCGCCGGACCTGCCGCTGGCGATGAGCTTCACCAAGCTGGTGGTCGATGCCCAGGACCGGGTCTGGATCGGCACCCTCGATGGCCTGGTCCTGCGCGACAACGATGGCGAACTCAAGCGTGCACCGGCCGGATGGGGCGTGGGCAAGGGCCTGACCTGGCCCTATCGCGCACCCGATGGCGCGTTGTGGATCGTGGCCGGCGAGCGCCTGTACCGGGTCGAGGATGACCGCCTGGTGCTGGTCCACAGCCTGCCGGGCCAGCTGCACATGACCGCGATGCTGCAGGACCGCCACGGCGATATCTGGCTGGGTACCGAGAACCAGGGCCTGCTGCGTATATCCAGCCACGGCCTGGAACGCCTGCCGGCCGGCCTGAACCTGCCCGGCGGGCGCGTGGTGAGCCTGCGCGAGGATGCCGAAGGCAGCATCTGGGTCGGCGCCAACGGCGGCCTGTACCGCCTGCGCGAAACGCTGTTCAGCAGCTACACCGAACGCGATGGGCTGAGTGGTGACTACGTGCGCACCGTGTTCGAGGACCGCGATCGCCGGCTGTGGGTGGGCAGCGCCAGCGGCCTGGACCAGCAGACCGCCGACGGCCGTTTCCGGCCGATGGTGTTGCACAACCGCGGCGGCAAGGCGGCGTCGGTGCTCAGCCTGGCCCAGGACCCGGGTGGCGACCTCTGGGTGGGCACCTTTGGCGACGGCGTCTACCGCCTGCGTGCCGATGGCAGCCTGCGCCACAACTACGATGCGGCCGATGGCATGCCGGGTGGCAACATCCGTGCGATCAGCGTCGATCCGTCCGGCGTGGTCTGGGCCGGCACGCAGAAGGGCGTGGTGCGCATCGATGGCGACCGCGTGCGGGTGGCGAACACGCCGGGCATGCCCAACGGCCTGATCACCGCGCTGGAACACGACCACCAGGGCAACCTGTGGATCGGCACCATCGAGGGCATCCGCGTGCTGCGCGGCGACCATGTGCAGTCCATCGATCTGGCCCCGATGGGCGGCGGCCGCAGTGTGTTCGGCTTCCACCAGATCGGCGAGGCGATGTGGATCAGCAGCGACCGCGGGCTGTACCGCTGGTACAGGAACCGCCTGTCGCGGGTCGGCCTGGAGCAGGGCATGCCGGTCGATGCGGTGTTCCAGCTGGTGCCCGACCGGCTGGGCAATGTGTGGATCAGCAGCAACCGGGGCGTGCTGCGCACCGACATGGCGACCTTGAACGCGGTGGCTGACGGCCGCGCGCCGCGGGTGATGGTGGAGCGCTACAACGAGATCGACGGGATGGCCAACGCACAGGCCAACGGCAGCTCGGCGCCCTCGGCGATCCTGCGCCAGGACGGCACCTTCTGGGTGGTGACCGCCGGTGGCCTGAGCACGGTGGACCCGCAGCGCCTGCAGCGCTTCCGCGAGCGCCCGGCACCGCCGGCGGCGATCGAGAACGTGCAGGTCGATGGCGCGCAGGTGCACTGGGAAGGCCCCGAGCGCAACCTGATTCCCGGTGGGCGCCGGCTGGCAGTGAGCTTCGTCGGCCTCAGCTACCTGATGTCCGACCGCATCCGCTACCGCACGCGCCTGGACGGGCTGGACACCAGCTGGGTCGAGCGCGGCCCGCAGCGCAGCGTCGAGTTCGTCGGCCTGCCGCCGGGCGATTACACCCTGCACGTGGCGGCCTCGCACCCGGGCGGTGCCTGGGGCCAGCAGGAGGCGGTGTGGAGTTTCACCGTCGAACCGTTCTGGTGGCAGCGGCACAGCGTGCAGGCGATGATCGGGCTGCTGCTGCTGGGCGCGCTGGTGGCGCTGTACCGGTTCCTGCTGCAGCAGTACAAGGCCAACAACCTGCGCCTGGCGCGCCGCGTGGATGAGGCGACCTTCGACCTGCAGGCGCAGACCGTGCACCTGCAGGCGTTGAACCAGGAGAAGACCGAGCTGGCCGAGCGCCTGGCACGGCAGGCCGAAGCGTTCGAACGGCAGGCCCGCGAGGATGCGCTGACCGGCCTGGCCAACCGCCGTGGCTTCGACGAGACGCTGGCCCGTGACTTCGCCCGCTCGCAGCGCAGCGGCCACCCGCTGAGCCTGGTGGTGCTGGATATCGACCACTTCAAGGACGTCAACGACACCTACAGCCACAGCATCGGCGACCTGGTGCTGAAGGAAGTGGCGGAAGTGATCGCCGCGGCGTGCCGCGATTCGGACCTGCCGGCACGTACCGGCGGCGAAGAGTTCGCGCTGCTGCTCAACGATACGCGGCTGGAAGAAGCAGCCCAGGTCTGCGCGCGCCTGCGCGGCCTGTTCCATGACCATCCGGACTGGGCCGGGGTGAAGGGCCTGCGGGTGACCTTCAGCGCGGGCCTGGTGGAACTGGCGGCCGACGACCGCACCCCGGCGCTGCTGTACCAGCGCGCCGACCGCGCGCTGTACCGCGCCAAGAGCGACGGCCGCGACCGCACCAGCATCGGTTGATGCCTATCCACGCATGGCGTGGATCTACCGGGCAGGTTGAAGGGGGGGTGCGGACCGTTGGTCCGCACGGCCGATGCATTTCATCTTGAATGGTGGGTGCGGACCGTTGGTCCGCACGGCCGATGCGTTTCATCTTGAATGGTGGGTGCGGACCGTTGGTCCGCACGGCCGATGCATTTCATCTTGAATGGTGGGTGCGGACCGTTGGTCCGCACGGCGTGGATCTACCGCGGCCAGGCGTTGGCGATGGTGCAGAACAGCCGCGCGGTCTGCTCGGTGTCGTACACCGCGCTGTGTGCCTCGTTGGCATCCCAGCCCAGCCCTGCGGCATTGGCCGCACGCGCCAGCACCGTCTGCCCGTAGGCGATACCCGCCAGAGTGACCGTGTCGAACACGCTGAAGGGATGGAACGGGTTGCGCTTGTGGCCGGTGCGTGCCACCGCCGCATTGACGAACCCCAGGTCGAAATGGGCGTTGTGCCCGACCAGGATCGCGCGCTGGCAGCCGTACTTCTTCATTGCCGCGCGCACCGGGGTGAAGATGTGGTCCAGCGCGGCTTTTTCTTCCTTGGCCAGCCGGAACGGGTGGTCGAGGATGATGCCGGTCACTTCCAGCGATTTCGGGTCGATCTCCAGCCCTTCGGCGGGCACCACGTGGGCGCTGGCGGTCTGGCCCGGGTAGAGCAGGCCGTTCTCGTCCATCTCGATCGGCACTGCGGCGATTTCCAGCAGCGCGTTGCGCTGGCTGTCGAAACCGCCGGTTTCCACATCAACCACCACCGGCAGGAAGCCGCGGAAGCGTTGCGACATCGCGCGCTGCGCCATCGGAACTACGGAAACAGGGGCGGCTTCAGCTGCGGGGGTGGGGTCATTCATGCGCGGATTCTAGCAGAGCGACCCTGAGCGCCCGGCCACGGCTTGCATGGCCGGGGCGCTGCACGGGGATCAGCTACGCGCCAGCACCACGTCGGCGATGATGCCGGTGGCCACGGCAACCAGCACGTAACGGCCATCGACCTTGCGCCATTCCTGGCCGCGGGCGGGGGCATGCAGGCCATGGTGGCGGTAATCGCGCACGTACTCGCCCCGGTGGTCGTGGGCCAGCCTGTGGCCGCGACGGGGCGGATCACGGCGGTCGTCGTGGCGGTCCTTCTGGCCGTGATGGTCGTCGCGCCCACCGGCGCCATACGGAGCCGCCATCGCGGGCGAGACGGCGGTGGCCAGCAGGGCCAGGGAAAGGGTGGCAGCAATCAGACGCTTCATGGGGCGACTCCGGGGGAGGGACGTGGTCATCAAGGCCACGGATCCAGCATCGGATTTTTTTATGAATAGGCGATTAAATCGGGCTATTCCGCAGTTTCGGTGCGTATCGGCGTGTAACGGGCGGGCGCGACGGCCCGGCCGGCCACCCACGCATCCACGCTCAGGCGCCCGGCGCCGTTGAACAGCAACGGCAGCAGCATCGCCATGAACAACGCCGGCAGCTTGAAATTGCCAAACCCCTGATCGCTGATCGCATAGCCCATCGCCAGTTCACCCAGCGAATCCCAATGCATGGGCCAGTGCACGGCATAGGTGGCCACCACGGTCAGTACCAGCAGGCTGGCAGCCGCGAAACGCGTGCCCAGGCCGAACAGCAGGCAGGCCGCGCCGACCAGTTCGAACCAGGTCGCCAACTGCCAGTTCACGCTGGCCGGCAGCTGGTCGAACGGAAACGGGAACGCGCCCTGCAGTTCGGCGAACCAGTTCTGGCCCTGCAGCTTTTCGCGACCGGACTCGAAGTATTCCCAGGCCAGCAGCAGGCGCAGGCCCAGGGGGGCCAGCCACGGGCCGCAGCGATCCAGCTGGCCGCGCACGGCGGCCAGGGGCAGGGTGTTCATCAGGGGGAAACTCCTCGTTGGGGGGGATCAGGCCACGGCGGGCAGCGGGCCGATCACGCCGGCCTGCAGGAACTGCTGCAGCAGCTGCGTGCCGGGTTCGGCCAATGCGTCGGCGTCGAGGTGGTGCAGGGTGGCCAGCTGCTGTAACTGCTGCTGGCCGCTGGCGCCGGGTGCTTCGTCGATCAGGATCAGCAGGTGCGCGGCCAGCGGGCTGAGCTGGGCGAAGCGCACCACGCCATCGGCATCGCGGCGGACCAGCAGGGCGGTGGGTTCGGCGGGCGGGGTGGCCGGTGCATCGTCGGCGCCCAGGCGGTGTACCGGCCACGCGTACAGCAGCGGCCAGGCCAGCGGTGAGCAGCGCAGCGGGGCCTGCAGCGGGTCGACGCCGGGTGCCGGTGGCAGCGGCTGGGCCGCGCGCTGGTACAGGTCGGTTTCCACCCACTCATAGTGGGCCAGCTCGGCCAGTGCCGGGTGCGGCAACTCGGGCTGTGCCTGCAGCCATTGCACGAACTCGGCCGCCACGGCGGTGAACAGCGGCGCGCGTGCGCGATGGTGGGCGAAGTAATGGCGCACCAGGTCGGCCCACGCAGGTTCGCCGAGCAGGCGCACGCAGACCGGGAACCCCGTGCCGAGCAGCCCCAGCAGGTTGTTGAACAGCAGCCGCTGGTAGACCGCCACCCGCCGCGGGTCCAGGTCGGCCGGGGCCGGCACCTGTTGCGGGTCGCGCAGGTGCGCAGTGAACGCGTGCTGCTGCGCGCGCAGGCGCTCGGGTGCATCAGCCATGGGCAGCCTCGCGCAACGTGCCCTGCAGGCGGCGGATGGTGCGCAGTTCGCCCTGCAGCTCGGCATAGGGTGGGAAGTTGAAATCGCGTTCGAGCAGCGTGGGGCGCGGGCCGAAGCGGTCGTAGCTGCGTTCCAGCAGTGCCCACACGGGGTCGATCACCGGGCTGCCGTGGGTATCGATCTTCAGGTCCGGTGCCTCGTCCAGGTGGCCGGCCACGTGCAGGCAGACGATGCGCTGGGCCGGCAGCCCGGCGATGAAGGTATCGGCATCGTAGCCGTGATTGCAGGCATTGACGTACACGTTGTTGACGTCCAGCAGCAGGTCGCAGTCGGCCTCGGCAAGCACCGCGTTGGTGAAGGCAAGTTCGTCCATCGCCGGCTGCGGCGCCAGGTAGTACGACACGTTCTCCACTGCGATACGGCGGCCGAGCAGGTCCTGCACGCGGGCGATGCGGGCGGCGGTGTGGCGCACCGCTTCATCGGTGAACGGAATCGGCAGCAGGTCGTAGAGCTGGCCTTCGTCGCTGCAGTAGCTCAGGTGCTCGCTGTACAGCGGCACGCGGTAGCGCTCGAGGAAGCGGCCGACCTGCTGCAGCAGCTGGGTATCCAGCGGTGCGCTGCCGCCCAGCGACAGCGACAGGCCGTGGCAGCTCAGCGGATGGCGCCGGGCCAGTTCGTCCAGCGCATCGCCGGCCGGACCGCCGACGTTGATCCAGTTCTCCGGCGCGCACTCCAGGAAATCGAAATCGCCGGCCGGCGCGTCGTGCAGGTCCTGCAGCAGTGCCCGCCGCAGGCCCAGCCCGACGGCCGCCGCTGGAAGCGGCAGCCGCGGGGAAACGACGCTGGCGGCAGCGTCAGTGCTTGGCACCGCACTTGCCTTCGCCACACTTGCCTTCGGCGGCCTTCTTGTCGCCGGCGGTCTTTGCCTTGGCATCGGCGCCTGCGCCGGCCTTGGCCTTGCCCTTGCCGGCGCCGCACTTGCCTTCGGCGCTCTTGCCGTCGGCACCACACTTGCCCTCGGCATGCTTGGCGGCGTCACCGGCCTTGGCGTCGGTTGCCTTGGCATCGCCGGCCTTGGCCGCCTGGCCAGCCACCAGGTAGCCCTGGGCGAGGTCGGTCATGCTCAGGGCCGAAGCACTGGCAGTCACGCCCAGCCCTGCAGCCAGGGCGGTGGCGGTCAGCAGGGACAGGGTCTTGTTGGAACTGCTCATCGGTCGTACTCCTTGGGTGGTGGGCGGGCGTTCGGGGTGAAACGATGGTGCAGCGATCCTACTCAAGGAATCCTCGCCGAGACCTCAAATTTTCGTGAGGATTGCCGCAGGCGGGAAGGGGGGGCCGCGCACCACGTCCACGCATGGCGTGGATCTACTGCTGGCGTGAGGATTGCCGCTGCCGGGAAGGGGGGGGGCCGCGCACGGCATCCACGCATGGCGTGGATCTACTGCTGGCGTGAGGATTGCAGCAGGCGGGAAGGGGGCAGGAGCACGGTATCCAGTAGATCCACGCCATGCGTGGATGAATGCCCGGATCGCGCGTACAAAAAAGGCCCCTGTCATGCCGACAGGGGCCTCCGGAGGCGCTTGCGCTGCTGCAGCGCAGTATCAGACGTGGTCGGTGCTGGACGTCTCGTCGCGCTTCTCGCGCGGCGGCAGCGGCTGCTCGCCGTGCACCAGGAACCACACGTTCTCGGCGATGTTGGTGGCGTGGTCGCCCACGCGCTCCAGGTTCTTGGCCATGAACAGCAGGTGGGTGCACGGGGTGATGTTGCGCGGGTCTTCCATCATGTAGGTCAGCAGCTCGCGGAACAGCGCGGTGTACTGCGCGTCCAGGCGGGCGTCGTCCTGGCGCAGGGCGATGGCGGCTTCGGCGTCGTTGTCGCGGTAGGCGGCGATGGCGCGGCGCACCTGCTGCGCGGCCAGGCGGCCGAGGGCGCGCAGGCCCTGGATCTGCGGCAGCGGCGGCACCTTGCCCAGCGCGATGGAGCGCTTGGCAACGTTGGCGGCATAGTCACCGATGCGTTCGATGTCGGCCGGAATGCGCAGGCCGGCCAGGATCTCGCGCAGGTCGCGGGCCATCGGGCCACGCAGGGCCAGGCGCATCACGTCGTGGCTGATCTGCTGCTCCAGCTGGTCGATGGCTTCATCGTTGGCGATGATGCGGTGCGCGGCGTTCTCGTCGCGCTTCTCGATGACGTCCATCGACGCCTCCAGCTGGGCGACAGCCATCTCGCCCATGCGCACGATTTCGGCCACCAGGCGCTGCTGCTCTTCGTCGTAGCTCTTGACGATGTGGTCGTTGGGAAGATTCATGGTCTGCAATCCGGGTAGAGCCAGGCCGTGCCTGGCTGGGACATGTGGCGAGGGGACGACACCGATCAGCCGAAGCGACCGGTGATGTAGTCCTCGGTCTGCCGCTGCGAGGGCTGCGAGAAGATCACTTCAGTACGGTCGTGCTCGATCAGGTCGCCCAGGTACATGAAGGCGGTGTAGTCGGACACGCGCGCAGCCTGCTGCATGTTGTGGGTGACGATGACGATGGTGTACTCGTGCTTGAGCTCTTCCACCAGCTGCTCGATGCGGCTGGTCGAGATCGGGTCCAGCGCCGAGGTCGGCTCATCCAGCAGCAGCACCGACGGGCGCAGCGCCACGGCACGGGCGATGCACAGGCGCTGCTGCTGGCCACCGGACAGGCCCAGGGCGCTCTGCCCCAGCTTGTCCTTCACTTCGTCCCACAGCGCGCCCTGGCGCAGGGCCTGCTCGACGCGGTCGGCCATGTCGGCCTTGCTCAGCTTCTCGTGGTGGCGGATGCCGTAAGCCACGTTCTCGAAGATGGTCATCGGGAACGGAACCGGCTTCTGGAACACCATGCCCACCTTGCTGCGCAGGCGGTTCATCGGGTACTTCGGCGAAAGGATGTTCTCGCCGTCCAGCAGCACCTCGCCACGCGCTTCCAGCTTCGGGTACAGGGCGTAGATGCGGTTGAAGATGCGCAGCAGGGTCGACTTGCCGCAACCGGAGGGACCGATCAGCGCGGTCACGCGCTTTTCCGGAATCTCCAGGTTGATGCCCTTCAGGGCGTGGAACTTGTCGTAGTAGAAGTCCAGACCACGCGCGGCCAGCTTGACCGGCGACGGCGCGTGCAGGTTCTCGTGCGAGGCCGGCACCGCGATGCGCTGCATGGGCACGGCGTTGGAGAGGTCGTTCATGGCGTTATCCACGGAAAGGTCAGTCATGGGAGATACGGTTGCGCAGCAGGATGCCGCGAGCGGCAAGGCTGACCAGCAACACGAAGACAGTCAGTACCAGGGCACCGGCCCAGGCCAGCACCTGCCAGGATTCATACGGGCTGCCGGCGAACTGGTTCATCACCACCGGCACCGAGGCCATCGGCTGGAAGATGTTGTTGTTCCAGTACTGGTTGCCGAAGGCGGTGAACAGCAGCGGGGCGGTTTCACCGGAAATGCGGGCCAGCGCCAGCAGGATGCCGGTGATGATGCCGGCCGACGCACTGCGGTACAGCACCTGCACGATCACCTTCCACTGCGGGATACCCAGCGACAGGGCGGCTTCGCGCATCTGCGAAGGCACCAGGCGCAGCATCTCGTCGGTGGTGCGCACCACCACCGGCAGCACGATGAAGGCCAGCGACAGCGCACCTGCGAAGGCGGAGAAGTTGCCGCCGGTCTGCATCACGTACAGGGTGTAGACGAACAGGCCCAGCACGATGGACGGCGCCGACAGCAGGATGTCGTTGACGAAGCGGACCACGGTGCCGGCCTTGCGGGCGTTGCCGTACTCGGCCAGCCAGGTACCGGCCAGCACGCCCAGCGGGGTACCGATGCCGATCGCCAGCGCACACATCACCGCGCTGCCGAAGAAGGCATTGGCCAGGCCGCCTTCCTGCATCGGCGGCGGCGTCATCTTGGTGAACAGATCCAGGTTGATGCCGGCCAGGCCCTTGGCGGCCAGGGTGAACAGGATCCAGCCCAGGAAGAACAGGCCGAACAGGGCGGTGGCGCAGGACAGCGCGATGGCAATGACGTTGCCGATGCGGCGGCGCAGGTACAGGGAGTCAGCGGTGGTGGACATCAGTTGCCCTCCTTGCGGGACAGGCGCATCAGCATCAGGCGGGCGATGGCCAGCACGACGAAGGTGACGATGAACAGGACGAAGCCGAGCAGCAGCAGCGCCGAGCGGTAGGTTTCAGTGGCTTCGCCAAAATCGTTGGCGATCAGCGCGGCGATGGTGGTGCCCGGTTCCAGCAGCGACGGCGACAGGCGCACGCTGTTGCCGATCACGAAGGCCACGGCCATGGTTTCGCCCAGCGCACGGCCGAGGCCGAGGAAGACGCCGCCGATCACAGCCGAGCGGGTGTAGGGCAGGACGATGTCCCAGCTCACTTCCCACTTGGTCGAACCCAGCGCGTAGGCCGATTCCTTCAGTCGGGTCGGCACGGTCAGGAACACTTCGCGCATCACCGAGGAGATGAACGGGATGACCATGATGGCCAGCACGAAACCGGCGGTGAGCATGCCGATGCCCAGCGGCGGGCCCTGGAACATCGGCCCGATGATCGGCCATTCGCCCAGGGTTTCGTTGAGGAACGGGGTGACGTACTCGGTCATCACCGGCACCAGCACGAACAGGCCCCACATGCCGTAGATGATCGAGGGAATGCCTGCCAGCAGTTCGATGGCGGTGCCGACCGGGCCACGCAGCCAGCGCGGCGCGACTTCGGTGAGGAAGAAGGCGATGCCGAAGCTGACCGGCACGGCGATGACCATCGCGATGAACGCGGTGACCAGGGTGCCGTAGATCGGGGCGAGGGCGCCGAACTTGTTTTCGACCGGATTCCAGTCGGAGGAGAAGAAGAAGCTCAGGCCCTGCATCTGCAGGGCATGGCGGCCGCCCCACAGCATGGACAGCGCGGCGCAGGCCAGGGCGATCAGGACGAAGATGACGGTGCCGACCAGCACCCATCGGAACAGTTTGTCGTTGCGGGCATCACGCGCATCGCGCGTGGACGGGGCTGCTACAGGCTGGGCGATGGCATTCATGGGGACGGCAGGGCCAGGAAAGGGGGCGGCACGACGTGGAAGTGACGGTGCCCGCGCGGGGCGGGCACCGTCGGGTCCATCACTTCAGCTCGGTGCCCCAGTAGGCCTCGATCTGCTTGGTCAGTTCGGCCGGCAGCGGCACGTAGTGCAGCTCGTTGGCCTGGGTCTGGCCGTTTTCGAAGGCCCACTTGAAGAAGGCCAGGGTGTCCTGGTTGCGCTTGGCGTCCTTCGGCTTCTTCTGCATCAGCATGAAGTTGGTGGCGGTGATCGGCCACGCCTGCTCGCCCGGGGCGTTGGTGATGACCAGGTTGAAGTCCTTGGCGCTGGCCCAGTCGGCGCTGGCAGCAGCGGCGGCGAAGGTTTCAGCGTTCGGCTGCACCCAGGTGCCTGCGGCGTTCTGCAGGGCGGTGTACGGCATGGCGTTCTGCAGGGCGTAGGCCAGCTCGACGTAGCCGATGGAGCCCTTGATCTGCTTCACGTAGGAGGCAACGCCTTCGTTGCCCTTGCCACCGACGCCGTCCGGCCACTGCACCGAGGTGCCTTCGCCGACCTTGGTCTTCCACTCCGGGCTGACCTTGGACAGGTAGTTGGAGAAGTTGAAGGTGGTGCCCGAACCGTCCGAACGGTGGACGATGGTGATCTTGCCGTCCGGCAGGGTCACGCCCGGGTTGGCCGCGGCGATGGCCGGGTCGTTCCAGGTCTTGACCTTGCCCAGGAAGATGTCGGCGAGCAGGGCGCCGGTCAGGCGCAGCTTGCCGGCTTCCAGGCCTTCGATGTTGACGACCGGCACCACGCCGCCGATGGCCGACGGGAACTGGGCCAGGCCGGCCTGGGCCAGCTCGTCGCTGCTCAGCGGCTTGTCCGAGGAACCGAAATCAACGGTGCCGGCCTTGATCTGGGCGATACCGCCGCCCGAACCGATCGACTGGTAGTTGATCTTGGCGCCGGTGGCGGTGTTGTAGTCGGCCGACCACTTGGACACCAGCGGGAAGATGAAGGAAGCGCCAGCGCCGGAGACCTCGGCGGTCACCTTGTCGCCGGCAGCGGCCGGGGCGGCGGCTGCGTCGGCAGCCGGCTGCTGTGCAGCCTGCTTGTCGCCACCGCAGGCCGACAGGCCCAGGGCGATGGCCAGGGAAAGGGCGGCGAGGCCGGCCGAGTGCAGTTTCATGTTCACTCCATAGCGGGGAAGAGCCGACGTCGTCGGCGGATGCGGCTATGAAATGATGTTTTTGTTACAGCCGTATGACGTCCATGACAGAGGTGTCGGACATCACGTTCTGACAAGGGTTTCACGGGGTCAGCGGCCCCGTGGCGGGGCTGCCCGGCGCCGTCCGGGGCGCTGGAATGCGCGCGGCGGGCTCTTGTAGAGCCGAGATCCTATGTTCGTGGTCAAGCCTGCTGGAAGCAGGCTTGACCCACTTTCAACATGGCTGGGTCGA
>NZ_JASGBW010000044.1:0-25614 GCF_030053215.1 Stenotrophomonas sp. PFBMAA-4
GGGGGGGGGGGGGGGGGGGGGGGGGGGGGGGGGGGGGGGGGGGGGGGGGGGGGCCCGGGCGGGGGGGGGGGGGCCCCCCCCTTTTTTTTTTTTTTTTTTGTGGGCGCGCCCCCCCCCCCCCCCCCCCGCGGCCCGACCCAGCACGTAACAACAACGAGCCGACCAACCCGCTGTGGCCTTGATGTTGATCTGAAAGCAGTCGCGGCCGCAGGCCGCGCGGAACCCTACAGATGCCGCAGTTCCTGCTTCAGCGTCGCCACGCACCGGCGGCTCACTTCCAGCGGCTGCTTGCCATGCCGCAGCACCGCCTGCACCTGCCCGCCCACGCCACGCCGCAGCTCCACCAGTTCATGGCGCGCCACCAGGCAGTTGCGGTGGATCCGCACGAAGCGGCTGGCGAACTCCTCTTCCAGCGACTTCAGCGATTCTTCAATCAGGTCTTCGCCGCGTGCGTGGTGCACCACAACGTACTTTTCTTCGGCCTGCAGGTAGTGGATGTCATCCAGCGGAATCAGGCGCAGGCTGCCACGCAGGCGGGCGCACAGCATGCTGCGGGCCTGGCCGCCGCTGTGCTCGGGCTGGCCATCGCGGCCGGCCAGGAACGTGCGCGCACGGGCAATGGCCGCCGCGAGGCGTTCGGCGCGTACCGGCTTCATCAGGTAATCGATCGCTGCCGCCTCGAAGGCCGACAGCGCGTGCGCGTCGTAGGCGGTGCAGAACACCACCGCCGGCCGTGGCTCGAAACTGGCCAGGTGACGCGCGGCTTCCAGGCCGTCCAGGCCAGGCATGGCGATATCCAGCAGGACCAGGTCCGGCTGCAGTTCCGCGCACGCATGCAGGGCCTGTTCGCCGTTGCCGGCCTCGGCCACCACGTCGATGCCCTCCTGCGCTGCCAACAGGCTGCGCAGGCGCTCGCGGGCCAGCGGTTCGTCATCGGCGATGACTACCCTCACGCTCATTCCCTCACTGGATCGGCACTGTCACCTGACAGGCATAGTAGCCTTCGCTCCAGCCGGCCGTCATCCGCGCGGCACGACCGAAGCGCCACGCCAGCCGATGGCCGATGCTGTGCTGGGCGTGGCCGGCACCGCGTGCCAGGGCCAGCCCCGGGGCCTGCGGATCCGGCGCCGGATTGCGAACTGTGATCTGCAGCTCACTGTTCGTGCAGGCCAGCAGCAGTTCGATGGTCCCGCCTTCGGGCAACCGCGAAATACCATGCAGCACCGCGTTTTCCACCAGCGGTTGCAGCACCAGGCGCGGCAGCGGCAGGTCCCACGGCAGGGGTTCCTCGCGCTGCCAGCGCACCTGCAGGCGTTCGCCCAGGCGCAGCGATTCAATCGACAGGTAACGCTCGGCCAGCTCGCATTCGTCGCGCAGGGTCGAATCACCTTCGCCGGCGCCCAGCGCGGCACGGAACAGATCGGACAGATCCAGCACCGCACGCTCGGCCACGGCCGGGTCGCGGTGCAGCAGGCTGGCGATCAGGTTCATGCTGTTGAACAGGAAATGCGGGCGGATGCGCGCCTGCAGGGCATCGGCCTGCGCGCGTGCGTTGGCCTGCACCTGCGCGGCCCAGCGGTCACTGACATAGAAATAGCGCAGCGCCAGTGCCGTGATCAGGGCGGTGGTTGCAGCACTGCCCAGGGTGAAACGCCAGAAGCTGATGCCGCGGGTGAAGTTGTCACCCAGCACCGCGTACAGGGCGTGGACGACGCCGGCGCAGGCCACCGCGATGAACGCCGACAAGCCGATGGCCAGCACCGCGCCAAGCACCTCGGGCAGGGTCGACAGTGCCCGCCGCAGCAGGCACAGGCAGGCGCTGACCGCCAGCGCAAGCCACAACGCGAAACCGCTGGCCGAGGCCAGCTCGCCCAGCGTCCAGTGGCGGCTGCCATCGGGCGCCAGGGCCAGCACCACCACCACCAGTTCGGCCAGGCCCAGCATCGCCAGCATGCGCGGCAGGCGGCACAGTTCCGGCATCCACGGGGCGCTGGCGCTGGCAGCCATGGCTCAGGCCACGCCCAGCCGTTCCTGCAGCCAGTCGCCCAGCGCCTGGATTTCCTCGGCGCAGACCTGGTGCGCCATCGGGTAGCGCTGCCACTGCAGCGACAGGCCCAGCGTGCGCAGCACCTGCGCGCTGTGCTCGGCCACCGCCAGCGGGATCACCGGGTCGCCACTGCCGTGGGCCATGAACACCGGCACGTCGACCGCGCCGTCGACGCGGCGGGCGGCTTCTGCATCGGGCAGGTAGGTGGACAGGGCGATCAGGCCCGCCAGCGGCGCGGTACGTTCCAGCGCGGCACTGAGGATGACCGCCCCGCCCTGCGAGAAGCCGGCCAGGAAGATGTGGTCGGCGGCGACGCCGCGTTCGATCTCGCGCGCGATCAGCGCATCCAGCTGGGCCACCGATTCACGCACACCGGCCATGTCGGCACGCGAGCGGAAATCCATGCCGACGATGTCGTACCAGCCGCGCATCGGCACGCCGTTATTGATCGTGATCGGCCGCACCGGTGCATGCGGGAACACGAAGCGCAGCGCCGGCCAGTGCGGGCGCACCAGCTCGGGCACGATCGGCGCGAAATCATGGCCATCGGCCCCCAGGCCATGCAGCCAGATCACCGACCATTGCGGCGAGGCGCCGGTTTCCTGTTCCACCGTTTGCAGCATGATGCGGCTCCTTCAAGTTCGAGCCGCATTATGCCGCCGCCATGGGGCGATCAGTACAGCGGCGGCTGCTGGGCCGCTTCGCGGCGCAGTTCGGCGGCACGCACCAGAACGGGCGGCGGCGTGTTTTCCTCGGGGATGTCCAGCAGCCCCAGGCGGTGCAGGAAGCCACCGGGCCCGCGCGAGGAGGTCAGCGCCACCACGGGAATGGCCAGCACCATGCCGATCACCACCGGTGCCATCCACGCGGCCAACGACGGCGATACCGCCCAGGCCAGCACACCCATGAAGGCACCGAACACGCCCAGCCCGCCATAGCCACGGACCAGCGCCATCCAGGAAATGCCGCCGTCGTCGCGTTGCTGTGCGTCCCAGCCCGAATCGCGGCCGGACAGCACTTCGGCCACGCCGCGCGACTGCACGTACATCACCACCGGCGCCATCAGCGCGGCCAGCACGGTTTCCACCAGCATCGACACGAAGGCGCGGAAGGCGCCACCGCAGCCACGGCGATCCACCGGGTCCAGCAGCATGGCCAGGTAGCCCAGCACCTTGGGCAGCAGCAGTACGGCCATGGTCGCGCCGAACAGGCGCACCACCTGCTCCTCGTCCTGCGCACGCCAGTACACGCTGGGCGACAGGTGCAGCAGCGCATTGAAATCGATGCCTTCCTGGAACAGGGGGATGGCGATGCCGATCAGCATCAACATGCCCCACATCGGCGCAGTGAAGTAGTGGCCGATGCCGATCAGCATGTGCACGCGGCTGATCCAGTGCAGGCCGCGGCTGCCGACCACCTTGCCGTGCTGCAGGTTGCCCTGGCACCAGCGGCGGTCGCGCACCAGCATGTCGGTCAGGGTCGGCGGGCCTTCTTCGTAGCTGCCGCCCAGGTAGGGCACCATGTGCGCGGCCCAGCCGCCCCGGCGCATCAGCGCCGCTTCGACGAAATCGTGGCTGAGCACGTGGCCGCCGAACGGCTTGCGCCCGGGCAGGGCCGGCAGGCCGGCCTGGTCGGCGAAGGCGCGGGTGCGGATGATCGCGTTGTGGCCCCAGTAGTTGCTCTCGGCGCCATGCCACCAGGCCACGCCGCGGGCGATCACCGGCCCGTACACGCGGCCACCGAACTGCTGCATGCGGGCAAACAGGGTGCGGCCGCCGATCACCGACGGCAGGGTCTGGATCAGGCCGACGTCAGCGTTGTGTTCCATGCCGGCCACCAGGCGCACGATGCTGTCGCCGGTCATCAGGCTGTCGGCGTCCAGGATCAGCATCTGCGGATAGGCGCCACCAAAACGGCGCACCCAGTCAGCGATGTTGCCGGCCTTGCGTGCGCCGTTGTCGCTGCGGCGGCGATAGAACAGGCGCACCCGGCCATCAGGCACCAGCTCGCGCAGCTCGTTGAAGACCCGCTCTTCGGCGCGGGCGATGTCCTCGCGGCGGGTGTCGCTGAGCACGAAGAAATCGAAGCGTTCCAGCTGCCCGGTGGCAGCCACCGATTCGTAGATCGCGCGCAGGCCAGCCAGCAGCCGTCGCGGGTCTTCGTTGTAGGTGGGCATCAGCAGCGCGGTGCGGCTGTGCACGATCGGCAACGGCTTGTCCGGGTCGATGCCCAGGCGGTAGCCGCGGTCGAACACGGCAGTGAGGAAGCCGGCCACGGCACTGGCGAAGGACAGCGCGATCCAGGCGAACAGGCCGACGAACAACACCAGCAGGCAGGCCTCGAGCACACTGATGCCGTCGGTGGACAGGACCCGCCACATCATCCGCGTGGCCACGGCGGTCATCGCCGCAGTACCACCGAAGAGGTACAGGCGGCGCAGCTTGATCATGCGCGGCGAGGTGCGGTGGCGACGGACCTTGAGCTTGCCTTCGCGCAGGGTCTGCTCGGGCATCTGCAGGGGGGCTTCGGGCGGCAACAGCGCCCAGCCGGCATCCAGCTCGGGGTTGCCCGGGCCGGCGTGGGAGGTGGTTTGAGCTTCCATCGCGTCTACTCCGCCCAGGCAGCGCAACTGGCCATCCTGGCCAGGCGGCATGCACCAGGGTTCCCCGCGCGCATTCCCGGCGCCCGCACTTGCCCTGCCTGCGACGGCGTCACGCCGCGCAGTCGATGTCTGTCACTACCGGAACCCACACGATCTCCAACGGGGCGGAATCGAAAATGCGGCCCAGCATAAGAGGGCAAATGTAAGGTGAGCGCGAAGGTTTACGCCGGGGATTTCCCCCATTCAGCAAACAGCGGGCGATGGCGGGCTCGAGCATGCCGCGCACACGCAGGCGCGACGGAAACTGGATCGAGCAAAATGATAACGATTCCCAATCAGGGAATTCGGCCGCAGATGCACCGGGAGAGGCCAACCTGGGTTGGCCGATGCTCGTTCTGCGCAGAAGGGTGCCAACCAGCGTTGGCACCCGCCAGGGCTAGATCGTCTCGGGCGCAGCCGGATCGCGGCTGGCCGCCGTGCGCGCGCGGTCCATCGCCACCGCCAGTTGCTGGCGGGCGAGCAGTTGTTGTGCCTGCACCACTTCGGGTGTCGGCAGAAGCACCGGGCCGGGTGCGTTTTCCGGTGTAACAGGTGTGGTCATGCAACCTCCGTGGACATCCCGCCGACCGCAGGCCAAGGCCCAAGCGACAGCGGAACTGCGCACCCTATCCTAAAAACAAGAAGGGTGGGTGACGGTGCGACGCCCGGACGCAAGGCCCTGACTGGTTCAGCGTCACATTTCTTGCGGCCCGGACTGGCTGGCTGAATGCGACGCATTTATCATGAAAACGTTTTCTTACACGGACGTTCCCATGAATGCCATCGATCTTTCCCGTTTCAGCGCGAAGTGGCAGTTCCGCTTCAACTTCTACCAGCAGCACGGCTCGCCCAAGGATCCGCGCTTCGCGCCGGCCTGGAAAGCGCTGCCCGTCGGCGAGCGCCTGACGATCAACATCAATTTCCTTGCCCTGTTCTTCAGCTGGATCTACCTGCTGACCCTGGGCATGTGGCGCAAGGCGCTGGTGATGATCGCCATCTTCATCGGCCTGTTCGCACTGGCCTTCGTGCTGCCGACCATCCTGGTCCAAGGGCTGATCGGTGGGTTCTGCGCGCTGCTGGCCCACTGCACCAACTACGGCTACTACCTGGAGCAGGTAAAGGGCCGTGCCAGCTGGAACCCGTTCGACGGCTTCATCTGACGCACGGCCAGCGGTGCGGATGTGCATCACGCCCGGCTCCGGCCGGGCGTCGTCGTCTGTGCCGTCAGGCCGCGCGCAGCTTCGCCGCCGCCGGCGCATCGGCCTGCAGGCGGAAGCGCGATACTGCCACCGCCAGCTGCTCGGCCTGGTCCTCCATCGCCCGTGCGGCGGCCGTCGCCTCTTCCACCAGCGCCGCGTTCTGCTGGGTGGTTTCGTCCATCTGCACCACGGTCTGGTTGACCTGCTCGATGCCCGCCGACTGCTCGCGCGAGGCGGCCGAGATCTCGGCCATGATGTCGTTCACCCGGCCCACCTGGCCGACGATCTCCTGCATCGTGCGGCCGGCACCGTGCACCAGCTGCGCGCCTGCGCCGACCTGCGCCACCGAGGCGTCGATCAGCCCCTTGATCTCCTTGGCCGCGCCGGCAGAGCGCTGCGCCAGCGCGCGCACTTCACTGGCCACCACGGCGAAACCGCGGCCCTGCTCGCCGGCACGCGCCGCTTCCACTGCAGCGTTGAGCGCCAGGATGTTGGTCTGGAACGCGATGCCGTCGATCACCGAAATGATCTCGGCAATGCGCTGCGAAGAGTTCTCGATCTGCTCCATGGTCTGCACCACCTGGCCGACCACCTGCCCGCCTTCGCTGGCCACGCCGGCCGCCGATGCCGCCAGGCTGTTGGCCTGCTGCGCGTGCTCGGCATTCTGGCGCACGGTGGAGGTCAGTTCCTCCATCGATGCGGCCGTCTCTTCCAGGTTGGCCGCCTGCTGTTCGGTCCGGCGCGACAGATCGCTGTTGCCCGAGGCGATCTCGCCGGCCGCCAGGCGGATGCTCGCCGCCGACTGCTGGATCTGGCCGACGATCTGGGTCAGCTGCTGCACCGTGCTGTTGGCATCGTCGCGCATCACCGCGAACACGCCGTGGAAATCACCCTGCATGCGCGTGCTCAGGTCACCGGCGGCAATCGCGCGCAGCAGCGTGGAGAGCGCGGCCAGGTTGTGGTCGCTCACCTGCATCATGGTGTTGAGCGTTTCCACCATGCGGCGGAAGTCGTGCTCGAAGCGCTGGGTATCGCCACGCACGGCGAAATCACCGGCTGCCGCGGCGGCCGCCAGCTGCTGGATCTGCTCGTTGATCGCCCCCAGGTTCGCCTTGGTGGTGGCCATGGCGGCGGTGAACACCGCCTTCTCGCCCGGCAGGGCGTCCATGTCCACGCTGAGGTCGCCCACGGCGTAGCGCTGCATCACGTCCACCAGGCGCTGGGTGACCGCGTTGCTGGACGCCACCAGCTGGTTGCTGTCGGCCACCATGCGGCCGTATTCGCCGGGGAAGGCGCTGGCATCCATGCGGTAGCTGATCTGGCCCTCGTCATGGCGCTGCGCCATGTCCGCCTGCGCCGCCATCACCGCCTGCAGCGTGCCACGCATGCCCTGCATCGCTTCCAGCAGGCGGCCCACTTCATCGTTGCTGCGCGGCGGCAGTGCGGTGTCCAGCTTGCCGGCGGCCACGTCACTGGCGATGCGCACGGCCTGCGCCAGCGGGCGGATGGCCAGGCGGCGCAGCAGCACGTAGACACCGGCACTGAGGGTGAGCGCGGCGATCACGCCGACCAGCAGGGTCAGCCACAGCAGCTGCCGGGCTTCGGCCACGATCACGGCGTGCGGCACCACCACGCCCAGTGCGAAGTGCTGCGGGGCATCGCCCACCTGCATCGGTACGTACAGGCGCACGTTGCCTTCGGCATCCGGCTCGAACGCCTCGAACGTCTTGCCCTCGGCAATCTGCGCCAGCATCTGCTGGGTGGCCGCATCGGTGCGCGGCTTGCCGATCTCGGCAGCATTGGCTGCCGCCAGCACCACGCCCTTGGGCGAAAGCAGTTCGACCCGGCCGGCCCCCATCGGGGTCAGCGTGGCCAAGTGCTTCTGCAGCGCCGCCAGCGAGAAATCGACGGTGAAGACACCCAGGAAGGCGCCGTTCTCCACGATCGGCGTGCTCAGCGTGCTCATCAGCACCTGCTGGCCACCGATGGCGTAGGCATACGGCTCGCTGACCTTGGGCAGCTTGTCCCTGCTCGGCCCCATGTACCAGTCACCCGAGCCGTCGGGCAGATCGGTGTAGGCGGTCATCGGCGACTGCAGGGTCTTGCCGTCTTCCCAGGCCCAGTAGCTCATGAAACGCCCGGTGGCATCGTGCGCTTCGCTGTCCACGAAGTCCGCATCCTTGCCATCGAAGGCATTGGCCTCCCACATGGTGCTCTTGCCCACCCATTCCGGGTGCGCGTGCAGCTGTTCGCCGATGACCGCGGCCAGCGCGGCACGGTCCGGGGCATCGCCGCGGGCCCGCTGGGCCAGCACGGTTTCCACCATCGCATCGTTGCTGGCGAACGCCGTGCCCAGATCGGCCGAGACCTTGCGCGCCTCGGCAATCGCTTCGCTGCCCATGGTCTGGCGCGAGGCATTGACCAGGCTGGCACTGGCCTGGCGGTAGATGAGGAAGGCGGTCACGCCGAAGCAGAGCAGCGCGATCGAAGCAGTGCCCAGCATCAGCTTGTGGGCGATGCTGCCCAGGCGACGGGCAGCGGCAGAGCGGGAAGAAGGCATGGATGGATCCGCAGGCAGTTCAGGACAACCGGCACCACGACGGTACCGCGCAGATGCGCGATCCCTCGCGCGGCCGCCTGCCGGCTGCGGATCGGAACCCACGGTGGCAAGGCACGCACCGGGTTAGCGGCCGCAGACGGGGCGGGTTGAGGAAATCCGCCTGCGGGAACCTGAATGGACTCACGTAGCGTCGAGCTTGCTCGACGTTCCGTCGCGTAGAGTCGAGCTTGCTCGACTGATGCCAGGAGCAGTCGAGCAAGCTCGACTCTACTCCACCACGCGGTCGCCCACCCATTGCGTGCGCGGCAGCACTTCGATGCTGCCCGCCGCGTACTGCTGCAGCACGCCCTCCGGGCCGAAGCGCGGCTGCCAGCCCAGCGCCTGGCGCAGGCGGCTGCTGTCGTAGACGCGGTCAATGCTCAGCGGCAGCGGCCAGCCGCGGCGCTCGAATTCGGCCAGCAGCTGCGGCACCCGCCGGGCCAGCACCTTGCGCGGGTTGGCGGCCAGCTGCAGGCAGTCGCTGCGCTGGAATGGCGTGGCCGCACAGGCGATGTAGCGCTGGAAGGCACCGCCCTCGTCCACCAGCAGTGCCGCATGCGCGCTGGCCACGTCGCGCGCATCGATGCCGCGGTGCAGGCGGAACATCGCCATGCGTTCAGGCGACTCAGGGAAGCAGCGGGCCATGCGCAGCACGCGTACGTCAAACCCCGGCCCTGCCGCGCGCTCGGCCAGCGCTTCGGCCTGCAGCTTGGTGCGGTGGTAGATGGTGCGCGGCAGCGGGTCGGTGGTTTCATCGATCCAGCGGCAGCCACCGGCCACCACGGCGTGGCCGTACAGCGCCGTGGTGCTGGTCAGCACGAAGCGGCGCACACCCGCCTGCCGGGCCAGCTGCAGCAGCTGCGCGGTGGCGTCCACGTTGATCTGCTGGAACACCTCATCAGGCACCAGGCCGACATGCGGTGCGTGCAGGGCCGCGGTGTGGATCACCGCATCCACGCCCCGCACGGCGCGCTCCAGCGCCTGGCGGTGGGTGATGTCGGCAATGATGCGGGTGGTGTTGAACGGGCTGCGGTCCAACCCCACCACGTCGTGCTCGGCAGCCAGCGCACCGAAGATCGCGCGCCCGATCCGCCCGGAACTTCCGGTCAACAGGATCTTCATTGAATCCATTCACTCGACAACGCCCGGGAGCTACCGGGATGGTCCGATTCTAGGCGCGGGCGAAGGCTCGGCAACAGCCTGTTCACGTGCGCGGCCTGGTAGCGGGGCGTCAAGCGCGTGCATGGCCGGCGTGAAAGCAGCGGTGGGGATATGCACCTGCCATTAGCCCCGCCTGTGCAGGATGGAAGCGGTCGTCGAAGCTGGCGGCGTCCCTTCCGCACAGGAGACACAGCATGGCCAATGCACCCCACGGCGCACAGAATCGCGGCTTCGCCTCGATGGATGAAGACAAGCAACGCGCCATCGCCGCCAAGGGCGGCCGCGCGGCCCACGCATCGGGCAACGCGCATGAATTCAGTTCCGCCGAGGCACGCGTCGCCGGCCGCAAGGGCGGCGAGGCGATCAGCCGCAACCGCCAGCACATGGCGGCGATCGGCCGCGAGGGCGGGCATGCACGGCATGCCAATGCGCAGCGCCAGCAGCAGCAGCAGCAGCAGCAGCAACAGATGCAAGACGAACCGCAGGCCCCTGCCGCACCGGCGTCGCCCTACCCCCAACAGGGCTGACCCTTCGTCTGGGCCAATAACGACAAGGCCCCGCCAATGGCGGGGCCCTGCACTGCAGCGATCACTCAGCCGAAGCTGGGGATCAGGCCGCCTTCATCGCATGCTTGCGGTCGCGCATCACGCGGTGGCAATCCTGCACTTCCGGCAGCCACGCGGTCACTTCCTGGCGCACGGCCGGCGGCAGGTCGTTGTCGTTCAGCACGTCCTTGAACGCGCCCAGCAGGCGGTCTTCGGATTCTTCCAGCTCGGCCACGTAGCCGTAGTTGGTATCGCCGAAGGCGGCGCGCACCTTGCCGTAGAACTGCTGCATGGAACCGACCATGGTGCCGTGCTCGGCCGGCTTGCCACCGGTGGCGACGACGGCGCTGCTGAGCGAGGACACGATGCGCGCCTTGACACCGGCGATGCGCACGAACAGTGCGGACAGCTCGGTGTCCTTCACCTTGGTGGCGGCTTCTTCATAGAACGACTTGCCGTCGCGGGCGATCTCGATCAGGTCGTTGAGGCGGTGTTCGATGGTGGACTGGGTGCTCATGGTGTTTCTCCTTGATCGGGTCTGCGGGATGAGGGCAGCGGTGTGTCCGTTGCCTGCAGGACCAGAGTGGAGAAGTGCATGTGCGGCGCGGGTGAGCACTGTTTTATGCAGGAATCACTGTCTCGAACGGCAACTGACTGTTCACGTTCTCTTGCATGGGATTCACGCTCAGAGAACGTTCTCGTCCATCCTCACGGATGCGGCGATTCGCCATGTGCAGACGCGAATTTCGACAGCGAAGACGGCTCAACGGGCAGATCGTTTGCCAGGCACCACTCCACAAAGTCGGCCACCGCCACTGTCACCCGGACAGTGCCGACCCCACTCACTCTGGCGAGCCACACGTGGCGCTCAATATCTTTCTCCCACTCGGCAAACGTATCGTGCCAGTCCCGCTCAGGCAGGAGCGCCTTGAAGCTGGCGTACTCTTCCTCCCGGAACCATGCAAACGCAAGATACGGAGCATCATCCCCGCGAGGACGAGGAAGTGGCACGAGGGCGGGACGACGGTGTTTCATGGTTCCATGACCTCGGTGGAGCGTCTCTCAAGTATCCGACGGCGGCCCCATTTCGGTAAATGCACAGGTAGGTGCGGCCAGGTGTCGATTCCCGCCCCCGTCGTTCGTCGGAACAGGAAAGGCAGGCCCTTCGCCTGCAGGAGCACTGCCATGCACCCGATCCTCACCGCCTTCGCCACCTCCCCCGACCGCGGCCAGGGCCTGGCCCGCGACATGCGCGTGCGCTGGGCGCTGGAGGAACTGGGCATCGCCTACGACGTGCAGCTGCTGACCTTCGCCGAGATGAAGGAACCCGCGCACCGTGCGCGCCATCCGTTCGGGCAGATTCCCACCTATGAGGACGGCGATCTGCGGCTGTTTGAATCGGGCGCGATCATCCTGCACCTGGCCGAGCAGCATCCGGGCCTGCTTCCCGCGGATGCAGACGGCCGCATGCGTGCGATCGTCTGGATGTTCGCCGCCTTGAACACGGTGGAACCGCCCATCGTCGAGCGCTCGATGGCCTGGGTGCTGGAGCGCGAGCAGCCCTGGTACGCGCAGCGGCTGGTGATGCTGGATGAGCGCGTGCGGCGGCGGCTGGATGAACTTTCAGCACGGCTCGGTGATGGCCCCTGGCTGGACGGCGCGTTCAGTGCCGGCGACCTGCTGATGGTCTCGGTGCTGCTGCGCCTGAAGAGCAGCGGCATCGTCGATGAGTTCCCGTTGCTGGCTGCCTACGTGGCGCGCGCGACGGCGCGGCCGGCGTACCAGCGCGCGTTCGCCGCACAACTGGCGGTGTTCCAGAACCAGTAGCGGCAGCAGCCGCCACATTGACGCCCAACCCGCACAGGCCTAAAGTCTGCGCCGCAGCCCTGCATCAGGCGCTGCCGCAGGCGTTATCGTCATCCAACGCGCCCACACCCGGGAGGGCCTCAGCAGAGGGAACCCGGATCAAAGGCGCCACGGTACCGTCCTGCCCTCCCCTTCCTGCTGGAAGGGATGCATCCTGCCGTGGCCTTTCCCCAGCCCCTCTGGAAAGGCACTCCCATGAAGCTCACCGGCAACACCATCCTCATCACCGGCGGCAGCCGTGGCATTGGCCGCGCATTCGCCGAAGCCCTGCATGACCGCGGCAACCAGGTCATCATCACCGGCCGCGACCCCGCACTGCTGGACGCCCTCTGCGCGCAGCGCCCCGGCATGACCGGCCTGCCACTGGAGCTCGGCGACCCCGCGTCGCTGGCGCAGGTGGCCGAGGTCGTACACGCGCGCTTTCCCTCGCTGAACGTGCTCATGGCCAATGCAGGCATCTCGCGTGCGGAAGACCTGGCCAGCGGCCACTGGGATGACCTCGATGCCGAGGCCATCGTCGACACCAACATCCTGGGCGTGCTGCGCACGGTCGCGACCTTCCTGCCGCTGCTGACCCGGCAGCGCAGCGCGACCTTGATGGCCACCAGCTCGTCGCTGGCCTTCCTGCCCCTGGCCAGCTTCCCCACGTACTGCGCCAGCAAAGCCTTCCTGCATTCGTGGCTGGTATCGCTGCGCCATCAACTGCGCCACCTGCCGGTGGACGTGCTGGAACTCTCGCCGCCCTACGTGCAGACCGGGCTGACCGGCACCGCGCAGGCCAGCGACCCGCGCGCCATGCCCGTGCAGGACTACGTGCAGCAGGTGCTGCTGAAGCTGGAACGCGGCGATCATCCACGCGGTGAAGTGCTGCTGGACGCTGACCACGCACGACGCTGGGCCGAACGCGACGGCACCTACGATGCGATCTTCGCGCTGATGAATCCCGCGTAGGCGCGGTCGCACAACCGCGCCTGACAGCCGCCGCCGGAAGAATCCGGTGGCGGCCCTCAGCGCAGTGGATCGGCCGCCACGCCCTCATGGGTGATCTTCACCGGCAGGATGTGGCCCTGCGCATCGAACTCCATGCGCTCGATGGCCGTCTCGCGATGGTCGCGGGCGGTGTCACCGTGCGGACGGCGGTGGTAGACGATGTACCAGCGGTCGGTGCCCGGCACCTGGATCACCGAGTTGTGGCCGGCGCTGGTAGCGATGGCTTCATCCTGCTGCAGCACCGTGCCGACACGCTTGAACGGGCCGGTGGGTGCATCGGCAATGGCATAGGCCACCTTGTAATCCGGGCCACCCCAGCCGCCTTCGGACCACATGAAGTAATAGTGGCCACCGCGCTTGAACATCAGCGGGCCCTCCACGTATTCCGGCGCGGGGGTGATTTCCTTGAACAGCGAACCATCGGCCAGCGGCAGGACGCCGGTGAAATCATCCTTCAGGCGGACGATGTTCGCGTGCTTCCAACCGCCGTAGATCATGTACCAGGCGCCGTCGTCATCCTTGAACACGAACTGGTCGATGGGCTGCGCGCCATTGTGGAAAGCACCCACCAGCGGCTTGCCCAGCAGATCCTTGTACGGGCCTTCCGGGCGGTCGGCCACGGCCACGCCAATGCCACCCAGTTCGCTATCGGTCTTGATGTCGTTGGCGGCGAAGAAGAAGTAGTACTTGCCGTTGTTTTCCACCACGGACGGCGCCCACATCGCGCGCTTGGCCCAGGCCACATTCTTCGCGTTCAGAACGTCGGCATGCTTGGTCCAATGCACCAGATCCGGCGACGAGAATGCATCGAAGGTGATCTGCGCATCGTAGTCCGCCGAGGTGGTCGGGAATATCCAGTAGCGGTTGGCGAATACCGCCGCTTCCGGGTCGGCATACCACCCCTTCAGGATCGGATTACCCGAGGTGGCCGGCGGCGCGGCCTGCGCGCCCGTTGCCAATGCCGCTGCCATGCAGGCGGCCATCATCCACTTGCCCAACGCCATGCCGTGCGCTCCCGTGCTGGATAGATTGGGAGCATATTAGATCGATTCAGATGCGGAATGCGCGGGCAGCCCCACCCCATGCGCGGGAGTGGGACGCAGGCCTCAGGCTTTCTTGATGACGGTGCGCTTGCCGATGCTGCTGGTCTTGCCTGCCGTCGGCCGGGCCAGGCCCGGAATCAGGAAATCGGTGACCTTGTGGCCCATGGACACCTTGTGTGCCAGCCAACGCGGCATGCGGCCACGGCCGGTCCAGGTCAGGCGCTTGTATTCCGGATCGCGGTATTTGGCCGCAACCTTGCCAGTTTTTCGGCGGGCAGGTTTACGTGCCGGCGCGGCGGTTTCTGCAGCTTCATCGCCGAAGAGTTCTTCGATGGTGTAACCGGCTTCGGCGGCAGCGGCCTTCAGCAGGCGGCGCACGGCGGCGGCCGGGCGGCGGGTGGTGATGAGGGCTTTGCGCTGTTCGGCCGCAGCCACCAGTGCGCCCAGCTCCCGAAGGCTGAGCGATTCGATATTGATAGTCATGCGGGGAAAGGTCTACTGCGGCGGGCTGGGTGTCAAGTTTTAGTTACCACTAAATGCAGTGGCACTGCTCACCTCACTCATTCCTGCAGACCTCGGACAGCGCCTGCGCCAGCTGCGACAAGGAGTAAGGCTTTCTGAGCAGCACGAAGCCGTGGTTGGGGTCCTGAGCGAGGAGCTCGCTGTAACCACTGGTAAGGATGACCGGGAGCTGCGGATAACGCTCCTTGACGATGTGGGCCAGTTCCACACCACTGCGACCAGGCATTACAACGTCGGAGAAAACCACGCTGAACCGTTGATGGTCCTTGTCCAGTTCCTGCAGCGCTTCGTCTACGTTGTATGCGTGGACGACGCCATAATCCAAGCCCTTCAGTGCACTGTAGGCGAAGTCAGCCACATCCGGATTGTCCTCGACCAGCAGTACACAGATACCCTTGCCAGACAGATCCTGGAACGTGTCCCGGTCCTTTTCTGGCTTGCCTTGAAACTGGCTTCGCGGCAGATACAGCGTGAACGTCGTTCCCTCGCCGGGCACGCTCTTCACGTCGATATCGCCCTCCGACTGTTTCACGAATCCGAACACCTGGCTCAGCCCCAGGCCGGTACCTGCGCCCACCTCCTTGGTGGTGTAGAAGGGTTCGAATATCCGCTCGATGGCACTGGCGGCGATACCTGAGCCGGTGTCCTTGAAACTCAGCGCCACATAGTTCCCGGCTACCACCGCACCGGACCGGATGACCGGAATGGCATCGCAGATTTCGGCCCGGATGGTCAGCTTCCCGCTACCAGCAATCGCATCGCGGGCATTGACCGCGATGTTGATCACCGCAGTATCCAGCTGGTTGCGGTCGATAATGACGGGTATGGATGGGTGGGGCATTTCAAGCTCGATCTGTACCCTCGGTCCGACCAGCGTCGAAACGATATCCGATATCGAGCGGATGCTTTCCACCAGGTCGAATACTTCCGGCGTCAGACTCTGCCGGCGGGCAAAAGCGAGCAGTTGCGCTGTCAGCTTGGTCGCCCGGTCTGAAGCAGTGGCGATGCCATTGACATAGCGGGACTGCTGGGGCGTCAGCGAGCCGACATGCCGCAACATATCGGCCGAGCCACTGATGACCTGCAGCAGGTTGTTGAAATCGTGCGCGACTCCCCCGGTCAGCTGGCCCATGGCCTCAAGCTTCTGGCTCTGCCGCAGCTGTTCCCGTGCCGATACCAGCTCCAGATGCGCTGCGCGCGCTTCTTCAGTGATGCTCTCGATGTGGCGGCTGTGGCTGTCCCGCTCGGCGACAAGCTCGGTCTGTTCACTTACCACACAGAGCATTCCTTTCACCTCGCCTGATCGGATTCGAAGCGGCGAATAGGAAAATGTCCACACCGTGTCTTCCGGGAAGCCATCACGGTCCATGCGAAGCTTCATGTTGGCCAGGCTTTGCGCCTTGCCACCGAAGGTTTCCTCGATCAGATCCTTGACGTCACCCCATACATCGCTCCACACGACATCCAGACGGTTGCCCATGGCGCCTTGGAGCTTGCCACGCAGCAGTGGAAGGTACGCATCGTTGAAAAAGAAGCGCTTTTCGCCAGGCCCCCAGGCAATCCAGAGCGGTTCGGGCGAATCGAAGATCATGCTGAGTGCAGAACAGAACTCGCAACTTGCCCCACGCATGCCTCTGCCCTGAACCCAGTCGCAGTCCTTGAACAACCTGAAGGCCAATGACTCGGGGTTTGAGACGGTGGGAAGCATGGGTGTTCCTGAAACCGAAGGCGACGCGGGAGTATGGGTGAACCGCTGTGTAGGCCTTCGACACACTGCACGATGCCGTATCGACGGGGAGGCACCCACCGGGTGCGCTGGGGAGATCTTTGCTGTCGGTACCAGCAGTGGCTGCTGACTGGCGGCTGCCGGCTGGCACAAGCCCTCAGACGGATACCCAGCGGTCACTGGACTGCGCTGGGCGGGCAGAGTGGGCCAGCGGTTGATCCCAAGTGCCTGATTGGATGGTGGGCCCACCAGGATTCGAACCTGGAACCAAGGGATTATGAGTCCCCTGCTCTAACCGTTGAGCTATAGGCCCTGCGCAGCGCCACAGTGTAGTGGAGCGCGCCCCCGCCCGGCTACTCAGGCATCAACGGCCAGTGCCTTGGCCACCTGCTCCAGCCGCACCTCGGCAATCTCCGCAAAGTGCTGCATCTGCCGCAGGTGCGCCTGGAACAGCGCCACCGTCCGCCGGGCCGATTCAAGCCCTGGCTGATTGCCACCATCAAAGCCTTCAACCAGTCCAGAGCCAGAGAGCGTCAGCAACGCATACGTCGTGCGGCGGGCGAACCCCAGCCGGTCCTCGCGCTCGTCCTGCTGTACGTCCTCCCAGTCCAGCAGCGGCGGGAAGTCGATCTGCAGGGAATCAAGTGTATCGTGCTCCACATCGTTCATGGCGTAACTCCAGATGCTTAAGGATCGGTGCAGCAGGCCGCACGCGGTATGCGTGGCCTGCTGCGCGTCTGCATCGGTGCCGGTGATAACCGGCCCGCCTACGGGATGTGTTGAGCATCTGCCCGACCAGACTGCGGCCGCGCCAGGGAGAATTCAAACGGCAGATGCGACACAGCGCGAAATCACCCGAACCGCGCCCCCATCACCCTCACCCGCTCGGCATTTCCCCGCGCCAGCGCGCGCAATCCGTCCGACCCCACCCGCGCATCCCCCGCAACGCGCGCCCAGAACTCGCTCGCCAGTGGCGCCGCCCAGCGCAGATGCTCCAGCTCCCCGCTCTCACGCGGCGCCACCGCATCCAACGGCACATCCTGCCGCAGCACACCCAGCCGCGACGGCGCCAACGACATCGGCAACATGTCGTACGCCGGTGCCAGCGGCAACGCGCCGCGATCAACGAGGCGGAAACCGATGTTGCCCTGGTGCATGTCGCTGTTGCCGATCAACCGGCCAAACGCATGCAGCCGCGCCATCGCCTGCACGGTCGCCGCAGACAACCAGCCCAGCGCCTGCAGCTGCGTACCCGCGCGCGGCCACTCCAGCGTCGCTTCACCGGTAAACGCAGCCGACAGCGACAGCAGCGAAACAAAGCCTCGGCGCCCCAGCACATCGGCGCTGCGGTCGAAACGCGTGACTTCCAGGAAGGTATGCGTGGGCGTCTGCAGCAACTCACTGCTGGCGGCATCCACGCCAGCGGCGCGCAGGGTTTCCAGTGCCAGGTGTTCGCAGACCAGCAGGTCTGCCCAGCGCTGCGCGGCCTCGCCGCCATCGGGCTGGGCGAACTTCACGATCACCGCGCGGCGACCGCCGTCGCCTTCCACGGTGGCGGTGAACTTGGGCTGCTCGCCGCCGGGCGAAGAACCCACGTCTTCGCCGGCCAATGCGGCACGCGCGCGTTGCGGGTACTGCTGCGGGCGGTCGCGTACATCCACGCGGTCAGGCGGTGCATCCAGCGCAGCCAGGGCCGCTTGAACTGCCTCACCGCCCAGCAGCAGATCGCCGGTCTCGGTTCCGCCGCCATGCACCAGCGCCACCAGCACGTCGTCGCGCTGCCAGCGGGCCAGATCCGAAGGCAGTCCAAGCCCGCGCGCGCGGCCATGCGCGAAGCTGCGGCCGAGGAAACCCTGCGGGCGCAGGTCGTCGAGGTACCACGGCAGGCCCGGGAAGAAGGCGGCGATGTCGCCGTCCGGTGCGCGCAGCAGGTTGGGCCGCGCGCGGCTGGCGTCCACGTGGAAGGTGTCGCCGCTGAGCGCGATCACCCGACCCAGCTCTTCCAGCGTGGCGTCTTCGCGCAGGCGGTACAGCGGCCATTCGCTGCCCACGCGCGAGGGCTGGCGCAGGGCATAGGCGGTGGCGCGCGTCTGGCCCAGGCGCACGACCTGATCGCCACTGGCCGCGACCAGGCGGCTGAGGGTCATGCGGTTCACGCCCAGGCGCTCGGCCAGCGCGGCCGCCGGCTGTGGCTGGCCGGGGGGAAGCTGGGCGATCAGATCCTGGGGTTGCAGGAGCGCGCGGCGGGCCATGGGCGGGCCTTGGAGACGAATAGTGTTACGTATTTAGCGCAAAAGAACGCGGCCTGCAAGCGGGGTAAAACTTAAAATCTATTGTTTTACATGGATTTTTTCGGAACCAACCGCAGCAGATACCAGAAATAGTGTTACGTAAAAATTACGAATTTTCCAAACAATCCGCCGGGCGCGGCCCGGCGCTACCAAAGAAAAACCCCGCCGAAGCGGGGTTTCTCTCAACACATCAGCCGTCGCTGGGTATCAGTCGATATCCAGGAAGCTGCGCAGCTGCTCCGAGCGGCTCGGGTGACGCAGCTTGCGCAGGGCCTTCGCTTCGATCTGGCGGATGCGCTCGCGGGTCACGTCGAACTGCTTGCCGACCTCTTCCAGCGTGTGGTCGGTGTTCATGTCGATGCCGAAGCGCATGCGCAGCACCTTGGCTTCCCTCGGGGTGAGGCCGGCCAGCACGTCGCGCACGGTTTCAGACAAGTTGATGTTGGTGGTGTTCTCGATCGGGGACTCCACGTTGGTGTCCTCGATGAAGTCGCCCAGATGGGAATCCTCGTCGTCGCCGATCGGGGTTTCCATCGAGATCGGCTCCTTGGCGATCTTCATCACCTTGCGGATCTTGTCTTCCGGCATGTCCATTTCCTTGGCCAGCTCCTCCGGCGTAGCCTCGCGGCCGTACTGCTGGAGCATCTGGCGGGAAATGCGGTTCAACTTGTTGATCGTCTCGATCATGTGCACCGGGATACGGATGGTGCGTGCCTGGTCGGCAATCGAGCGGGTGATCGCCTGGCGGATCCACCAGGTGGCGTAGGTCGAGAACTTGTAACCGCGGCGGTATTCGAACTTGTCCACGGCCTTCATCAGGCCGATGTTGCCTTCCTGGATCAGGTCGAGGAACTGCAGGCCGCGGTTGGTGTACTTCTTGGCGATGGAGATGACCAGGCGCAGGTTGGCCTCGACCATTTCCTTCTTGGCCTTGCGGGCCTTGGCTTCGCCGTAGGCCATGGCGCGGCTGATTTCCTTCAGCTCGTCCAGGTCCAGCAGGGTCAGCTTTTCGATATCGATGGTGGCCTGCTGCTCGGACACGATCTGGTCCTTCACCTCACGCAGCGCCGAGGACCACTTCTGCTTGCGCTTCAGTGCGTCTTCCACCCATTCCAGGTTGGTCTGGTTGCCTTCCCAGGAACGGATGAAGTCCTTGCGCGGCATGCGGGCGGTGACGGTGGCCAGGTTCAGCACGCGGCGCTCATGCGACTTGATGTCGGCCATGGTGTCGCGCAGCTGCTTGGTCAGCACGTCGGTCAGCGGCAGCGGCAGCTTCAGGGTGACGAACACCGCCGACATCTCCTCGCGGAGCTTGGGCAGGTTCTTCTTGTCGCCCTTGGCGGCAGCCTTCTTGAAGGCATTGAACGCGTCGGTCAGCGCCTGCATGCGTGCGGCGACTTCCTCCGGGTCCGGACCGGTCGGTGCGGCTTCTTCATCACCGCCGTCGACATCATCGTCCTCGTCCTCGTCGGCGTCGTCATCGCTGTCGTCGCTGTCATCGGACACAGCAGCGGCCGGAGCCGGCACTTCGTCGGAGAGATCGTTGAAGCCGACGATCACTTCGGCCAGGCGCTTCTTGCCTTCCTTGTGGGCGTCGTAGTCGGACAGCAGCGATTCGACCGAGACCGGGAACTGGCCCAGGGCAGCCTGCACCTGCGAAAGGCCTTCCTCGATGCGCTTGGCGATGGCGATTTCGCCTTCGCGGGTCAGCAGCTCGACGGTGCCCATTTCGCGCATGTACATGCGCACCGGGTCGGTGGTGCGGCCACCTTCGGTGTCCAGCGCGCTCAGCGCTGCGGCGGCTTCTTCGGCCGCGGTGTCGTCGACCTCACGGTTGCCCGTGTTGCCGTCGTTGAGAAGCAGGGTTTCCACATCCGGCGCAACTTCATGGACATCAATGCCCATGCCGTTGATCATGCCGATGATGTCTTCGATCTGTTCCGGGTCGACCATGTCGTCCGGCAGATGGTCATTGACTTCGGCGTAGGTCAGGTAGCCCTGTTCCAGGCCCTTGCTGATCAGTTGCTTGATTTCGGATTGGGCAGGACGTTCGTTGGCCATGTAGTGCTCGCGCCACCGGCTAGGGAGAAATAGGGAACGTAGCATTATACCAGCCCGGGGCCCCGCCTGCCGGGCGGTGGTCCCGGCGGCCTAGGGCCTGAGAAGGAAGGTCACGGGACCGTCGTTGACCAGGCTGACGACCATATGGGCACCAAACCGGCCTGTTTCCACCCCCGGGGCGTGTTTTTCACGGCAGATCCCGACAAATCGATTGAACCCGCGTTCAGCCTCGTCCGGCGGGGCGGCGCTGGTGAAGCTGGGGCGCATGCCCGACCGGGTATCGGCGGCCAGGGTGAACTGGCTGACCAGAAGCAGCCCACCCCCGGTATCGCGCAGCGAACGGTTCATTTTTCCCGCCTCATCTGCAAATACACGGTAGCCAAGCAGGCGATCGGCCATCCGCTGCAGCTGCGCCTCGGTATCGCCCGGTTCCATGCCCACCAGGGCCAGCAGGCCGGGGCCGATCTGCCCGACCGCCTCGCCCTCCACATGCACGGCAGCCTGGGTGACACGCTGGATCAGGACGAGCATCGAAGGGCTCCAGATAACGGGGGCGGCCACGATAGCAGCGCCCTTGGCTAAACTGGGGCCAATGAATCCGCAACGCAAAGCCCGGCTGGTCCATCGCGCCACCACCCTGTTCGCCCGCCTGCCCTGGCCGCTGCTGCGGGGGTTCGCGCACGCCCTGGCCTGGGCGTGGATCCGCCTGAACGCCCGCGAGAGCCGGGTGACCCGGCGCAACCTGGAACTGGCCTACCCGGAGATCACCGGCGACGCGCGCGACCGCCTGCACCGCGAGCTGCTGCGCTCGACCGCCCTGCAGGCCATCGAAACCCTGCGCCTGTGGAGCCGGCCGCCGGCCGAAAACCTGCGCCTGCACCTGAAGGAACACCACGGGGCCGCCCTGTACGACGCAGCCCTGGCCAGCGGCAAGGGCGTGATCGTGGCCGCCCCGCACTACGGCAACTGGGAGCTGTTGAACCAGTGGCTGGCCTCGCGCGGGCAGATCGCCATCGTCTACAAGCCACCAGAGGACGAGGCCAGCGACGCCTTCCTGCAGCTGGTGCGTGGCGGCCAGAACGTGCAGCAGGTGCGCGCCGAAGGCCCGGCGGTGCGCCAGCTGTTCAAGGTGCTCAAGGACGGCGGTGCCACCGGCATCCTGCCCGACCAGCAGCCCAAGGCCGGCGACGGCGTGTTCGTGCCGTTCTTCGGCGTGCAGGCGCTGACCATGACCCTGGTCAACCGCCTGGCCGAGCGCACCGGCGCCACCGTGCTGTACGGCTGGTGCGAGCGCATCGGGCCGGACATGGAATTCGCCCTGCACATCGAACCGACCGACCCGGCCGTGGCCGACCCGGACCCGCAGGTGGCGGCCACCGCGCTCAACGCCGGCATCGAGCGCATCGCCCGCCGCGATCCCACCCAGTACCAGTGGACCTACAAGCGCTACACGCTGCGCCCGCCGGGCAGCGGCGAAGATGACCCGTACGCCACCGAAGAGCATCCGCATTGAGGACGGCGGCAGCTGGTCTGCGACCGGCTGCCGCAGTACGTTGAATACCGCGCTGGCGCCCCCATAGAGACTGCGATGTCCGCCTCCCCCGGTCCTGCCATGCCTGCTTCTTCCCTGTTCGGCGATCCCGCCGCGATCCGCTGCGAACGCGCGGTGGCCGAGCTGCGTGCCGGTCGCCCGGTGCTGCTGCACGATGGCCAGGGCCAACGCCTGGCGGTGATCGCGCTGGACAGCGCCACGGCCAGCAGCTTCGCCGCCTTCGCGAGCGCTGCGCGCGAACGCCATTACCTGTTCCTGACCGCCACCCGGGCCCGCGTGCTTGGCGTAGAGGCCGCCGAGGGTGCGCGCCTGCCGCTGGCCGGCGTAGCCTTCGATGCCCTGCCCTCGCTGGGCTACCTGCGCGAACCGGGGCCGATGCCGGAAGGCTGGAGCGCGGGCGATGCGTTCGATGCCGGCGCGGTGGAACTGGCCCGCCTGGGCCTGCTGCTGCCGGCCATGGTGGCCGTGCGCCTGGACACCGGCGACCACACCTTCGACGGTGCGGCCGAGGTGGCCCTGTGCGACCTGGCCGAAGGCGCGGCCCATGCCGCCCATGATTACGAGCTGGTGGCGCGCTCGCCGGTGCCGCTGCGCGACGTCGGCATGACCACCTTCGCGGTGTTCCGCGGCGGCGTGGCCCAGCGCGACCAGGTGGCGATCATCGTCGGTGAGCCCGACCTGTCGGCGGTGGTGCCGGTGCGCGTGCATTCGTCCTGCCTGACCGGTGATCTGTTCGGTTCGCTCAAGTGCGACTGCGGCGACCAGCTGCGGCGCGGCCTGCGCAAGCTGAAGGAACTGGGTGGCGGCGTCCTGCTGTACCTGGACCAGGAAGGCCGCGGCACCGGCATCGCCGCGAAGATGCGCGCCTATGGCTACCAGCACGACGGCCTGGACACCATCGACGCCGATGCACAGCTCGGCTTCGGTGCCGACGAGCGCCGCTACGGCAGTGCGGTGGCGATGCTGCGCGGCCTGGGCATTTCGCGCGTGGCCCTGCTCAGCAACAACCCGACCAAGGCACAGCGCCTGCGCAATGCCGGCATCGAAGTGCTGGACTGCATTCCGGTCACCGGCGAGATCACCGCCGAGAACGAGCACTACCTGCGCACCAAGGCCGACCGCGCCGGCCACATGCTCGATGTCGACGCACTGATCCAGGCCGCCCAGTAACGCGGCCGACCTGCTACCGTCTGCGCGGGGTGGCCATGGCCACCACCGCCCTGCCCCGCTGCCCGACGGACACCCGCGTGACCGAACTGCCTTCGCCTGCATCGCCGCACCTGGACCATTGGCAACCGCTGCCGCTGCGCGCCGCCCGCCTGGCTGCGCTGGGGGGCGCCTTTGGCGGCCTGTTCGTGCCCGGCGCGCCACTGGCCGCCGCCTGGTGGTTCTTCGATCTGCCCGGTGGCCTGTGGGGTGCATCGGCCGGCCTGCTGGCGGGCCTTGCGTTCGGCGCCTGGCTCGGCCACCGGCGGATGACCCGTACGCGCTGGCGGCTGGATGCCCAGGGCCTGGGCCTGCGCCGCGACCTGATGTGGCAGCTGGAAACCCGCATCCCCATTTCCCGCGTGCAGCACTTGGACCTGCGCCGTGGGCCGCTGGAACGCCGCGCCGGGCTGGCCACGCTGATCGTGCACACGGCCGGTACGCGCCTGAGCGCGGTGACCGTCAGCGGCCTGGACGAGGCCGATGCCGAGCGCCTGCGCGACACCCTCGCGCACCAGCTCGACCAGGACGCCGACGCGCTGTGAGCCTGCCGCCGTCCATGCCGCCTGCGCTGCCCGGCGATGGCCAGGAGCATCGCCTGCATCCCTGGTCGTGGCTGTTCGTGCTGCTGATGCAGCTGCGCCATTACCTGCTGCCGCTGGTGGCGCTGCTGGTGTTCGGCCAGCGCGGCGACCGCGACCCGATGTGGGCACAGCTGGTTCCACTGTCAGCCATTGCCGTGCTGGTGCTGGTCTCGGTGCTGCAGTACCTCAGCTACCGCTACCGTATCGGCAGTGATGCGATCACCGTGCGCAGCGGCCTGCTGTCGCGCAACCGCCGCGAGATTCCCTTTGCCCGCATCCATAACGTGGAGGTGCGGCAGAACCCGCTGCACCGCCTGTTCGGGGTGGCGGAGCTGCGCCTGGAATCGGCCGGTGGCGTGCGCCCGGAAGCGGAGATGCGCGTACTGAAGCTGGACCAGGCGCTGGCGCTGGAACGGCTGGTGCGCCAGCGCGGGCAAGCGCCGCAGGCCGTGCCCGGCGATGCAGCGCAGGACAGCGCCGGCGACGAGGATGAGCGCGTGCTGCTGCGCCTGTCGGCGTGGGACGTGCTGCGCATGGGCCTGCTTTCCAACCGTGGCTGGGCCTTGGCCGCGGCCGCCGTCGGCGTGCTGTTCCAGACCGTGCCACGGCCGATGATGGACGACGCCCTCCAGCGCGGTGGCCGCCAGGCCTTCGGTTACGTCAGCCATCTGCACGCGGGCCTGACCGGCACGCTGCTGCTGGTGGCCGCCGCCCTGCTGCTGGGCTGGCTGGGGCTGCGTGTGCTGTCGGTGGTGCTGACCGTGCTGCGCTACCACGGCTTCACCCTGAGCGAGCGCGAACGCCGGCTGACCGTGTCCACGGGCCTGCTCAGCCGCACCCGCAGCAGCGTGGCGCGGCGCCGCATCCAGGCATGGACCCTGCGCGAAGGCACGCTGCAGCGCTGGTTCGGCCTGCGCCAACTGCGCATCGACAGCGCCGCCGGCGGCCCCGCACGCGATGACGACCGCGCCCTGCGCGAGCTGGCGCCGCTGGCCGCGGCCACCACCTGCGAAGGGCTGGTGCAGCACCTGCTGCCGCAACTGCAGTGGCCGCCGGCACAGTGGCATGCCCTGCCGCAACGCGGCTGGTGGCGGCTGAGCCTGGGCAGCCTGGTGCTGGTGCCGTTGCTGGCGGCCGCTGCGTACTGGCGCTGGGGCCCCTGGGGGCTGCTGGTGCTGGCCTGGCTGCCAGTGGCGCTGCTGGTGGCGCATCGGCAGATGGCGCGCATGGGCTGGCATCTGGATGGCCAGTTCGTGGCCGTGCGCGGCGGCTGGTGGCAGCGCTGGTGGCGCTGGGCCGAGCTGGACAAGGTGCAGGGCCTGCGCCTGCAGCGCTCGCCGCTGGACAAGCTGCTGGGCACCGCCAGCCTGCAGCTGGACACGGCCGGCGCCCATGGCGATGTGGCGCTGGCGCTGAACTACCTGCCACAGGCGCAGGCGCAACAGGTGATGGAGCAGCTGGCCGCAGCACTCGCGCGGCGCAAGCTGCGCTGGTGACGGCGGGGCCGGCATCCACGCATGGCGTGGATCTACTGTAGAGCCGAGCCCATGCTCGGCTTGCCGCAGCCGAGCATGGGCTCGG
>NZ_JASGBW010000045.1:0-24925 GCF_030053215.1 Stenotrophomonas sp. PFBMAA-4
CAATCATCCTTCCTGCAGGCGCCTTCACAAGATACCTGCGCATACTTTCAAAGATCTTGGGAAGTGGCCTCAGCGCCGTTCCCGCGTGCTGCGAAGTTTCCTTCGTAGCGAGCCGCCCATTATGCCAGACTTTTTCAGTCCGTCAACACCTTCGTTCGATCATCTCGTTCGGCGGTGGTGGGCGCCCTGTTGTCGCTGAAGCCCCTTGGTGGCGACCCCTGCGACGGGGGAGGAGAAGTATGCCCCCATCCACAGGGTTTGTGAAGGGGGTGTGGCGATTTTTTTCAACGGATGTTGCATCCGTTCATCCATCGCGCCCGTGGAGGCATATCGCGAAGAGCAGAAGCATAAGGAAGGGCCGGCTGGCGCCGGCCCTTCCTTATTTAGTGTCAGGCAACGACCAGGCGCACGCGGGCGAAGGTGCGCTTGCCGACCTGCAGCAGGCCTTCGAAGCCCGGCTGCAGCACCTGCTGTCCGTCCTCCACCACTTCACCGTCCACCTTGACCGCGCGCTCCTTGAGCTTGCGGTTGGCTTCGGAGTTGCTCGGGGTCAGACCGGCAGCAGTCAGCAGTGCGGCGATACGCAGGCCTTCGGCCGGAATGGCCACCTCCTGCAGCGGCAGCTGGGTGATGTCGCCCTGCCCGGTCACCGCCGCTTCCCAGCCGGCAATGGCCTGATCGGCCGCCGCGGCGTCGTGGAAGCGGGTTGCCAGCTCACGTGCCAGGCGCAGCTTGACCACGCGCGGGTTGAGATTGCCGGCGGCGACCTCTTCACGCAGCGACACCGCTTCGGCCTGGCTGATATCAAAGGACAGCAGCTCGATCCAGCGCCACATCAGGGTGTCGTCGACCTTCATGGTCTTGGTGACGATGTCGATGGCCGGTTCGCTGATACCAATGTAGTTGCCCAGCGACTTGGACATCTTGTTGACGCCGTCCAGGCCTTCCAGCAGCGGCATGGTCAGCACCACCTGCGGCTTCTGGCCGTGGTGTTCCTGCAGGCCGCGGCCCATCAGCAGGTTGAACTTCTGGTCGGTACCGCCGAGCTCGACGTCTGCTTCCAGGGCCACCGAGTCGTAGCCCTGCACCAGCGGGTACAGGAACTCGTGGATGGCGATGGACTGCTGGGCGGCATAGCGCTTGGCGAAATCATCACGCTCGAGCATGCGGGCCACGGTGTGCTGGCTGGCCAGGCGGATCATGTCGGCCGCGCCCATCTTGCTGAACCATTCCGAGTTGAAGCGGACCTGGGTCTTGTCGCGGTCCAGCACCTTGAAGACCTGTTCTTCATAGGTACGGGCGTTGGCCAGCACGTCCTCGCGGCTGAGCGGCTTGCGGGTCAGGCTCTTGCCGGACGGGTCGCCGAT
The DNA here is from genome assembly GCF_030053215.1 of Stenotrophomonas sp. PFBMAA-4. Classification (NCBI taxonomy): domain Bacteria; kingdom Pseudomonadati; phylum Pseudomonadota; class Gammaproteobacteria; order Lysobacterales; family Lysobacteraceae; genus Stenotrophomonas; species Stenotrophomonas sp. PFBMAA-4. The sequence continues at coordinate 1,368 of NZ_JASGBW010000045.1, forward strand.
CATGCCGGTAAAGTCGCCGATCAGGAAAATGACCTGGTGGCCAAGGTCCTGGAACTGGCGCAGCTTGTTCAGCAGCACGGTGTGGCCCAGGTGCAGGTCGGGCGCGGTGGGGTCGAAGCCAGCCTTGATCCGCAGCGGACGGCCTTCCTGCAGGCGCGCACGCAGATCCTCGATCTTGAGGATCTCGTCGGCACCACGGCCGATCAGGGCAAGGGCTTCTTCAATCGAGGACACGGTGACTACTCCCGGCTATGCCGTTTCTTGTGTGGGGTGTTAACGCCAAGTTAACCCATCCGGCTTCACAAAAGCCAATAGGCACAAGGGTTTGACGCGGTTTTCTCAGGTGTCTATGGTAACCGGCGATCAGGCCCGCGCTCCCGGGCCGCAGGAAAAAACCACTGATGCAAAATTCCGAACAAGGGCGCGCACGCAAGCAGCGCTTCCAGGAACGTCTCCACGTCCTGCACGACAACGCCCTGCACCGGAAGCTCAGGCAGCATCTCCCCGCCGCATTCAATGAACGCTGGACGCGTCGCCATTGGGTGCACGCGAGCCTGTTCGCCACCATCGGCGCCCTGGTGGCGACGATCGTGCCGGGTTTCTCGCACACCATCGATTCGCCCTATCAGGAAAGCCACACCAGCCTGGCCCTGCCCTTGCCGCCGCTGTCGCTGGCCCGCCAGCAGCAGACCCCGGGCGACAGCTGGCAGGTGCTGCGGGTGCAGCGCGGGCAGACCCTGAGCGATCTGTTCGACCAGGCCGGCATCCCCGCCAGCACCCTGCACCGGGTGCTGGACCATCCGGGCGCGCGTGATTCGCTGACCAAGCTGCGCCCCGGGGCCGAGATCGCCTTCGACATGCCGCTCTCGGGCGACCTGCGCAGCATCCGCTTCGACCGCGATGGCGACAACCGGGTGGAACTGAGCCTGGCCGGCGATGACATCAAGGAAAAGGTGACCAAGCGCGAGACCTCCACGCGCACGGTGGTCACCAGCGGCGAGATCACCAGCTCGCTGTATGCCGCGGCCCGCCGGGCCGGGCTGTCGCCGTCGGCGATCGCGACGATGACCGACGACATCTTCAAGTACGACATCGACTTCTCCAAGGACCTGCAGCCGGGCGACCGCTTCAGCGTGGTGATGGACGAGACCTGGCGCGAAGGCGAGAAGGTCGACACCAGCAAGATCCTGGCGGCGACCTTCACCACCGGTGGCAAGACCTACTCGGGCTTCCGCTTCGAGCGCGGCGGCAAATCCGAGTACTACGACCTCAACGGCCGTTCGCTGAAGAAGAGCTTCATCCGCATGCCGATCCCGTTCGCGCGGCTGAGCTCGACGTTCGGCGCACGCAAGCACCCGGTGCTGGGCAAGATGCGCATGCACAAGGGCGTGGACTACGCCGCGCGCACCGGTACGCCGATCATGGCCGCCGGCGACGCCCGCGTGCAGTTCGCCGGCGTGCAGCGCGGCTACGGCAACGTGGTCATCCTCGACCATGGCCGCGGCCACACCACCCTGTACGGGCACATGTCGCGCTTTGCCAACATCAAGACCGGCCAGCGCGTGGCCCAGGGCACGGTGATCGGCTATGTCGGTTCGACCGGCCTGGCCACCGGCCCGCACCTGCACTACGAATTCCGCGTGAACGGCGAGCACCGCAATCCCCTGACGGTGACCATGCCGCCGCCGGAACCGCTGAAGGGTGCCGAGCTGGTGGCCTTCCGTGCGCAGACCGCGCCGGCCATGGCCCGTATCCAGGGCATGGAGAAGCTGATCTACGCCGAGGCCAGCCCGGCCCCGAGCAGCCGCGAGGCCGCGCCGACCGAGGTGGCCAGCGCCAAGGCCAAGCCGGGCAACAGCCACAAGCGCGGCTGACCCGCGCTGCGTTGACGAGGAAGGACGCGGCAGCCCAAGCTTGCCGCGTCCTTTTTTTATGCCCGCCATGAACACGACCGTCGACGTTGATGCCCCCCTCTACCTTGGCCTGATGTCAGGCACCAGCGCCGATGGCATCGATGCCGCGCTGGTGCAGTTCCCGGCCAGCGGCGGCTGCCGCTTCGTGCGTGGCCTGACGGCCCGCTGGGAGCCGGTGCTGCGCGCACGGCTGGTGGCGCTGGGCGAAGGCGGTCCGCTGGATTCGCTGGAAGAGCTGGGCGAACTGGATGCGCGCATCGCGATCAACTTCGCCGCCGCCGCCAACCAGCTGCTGGACGAGGCCGGCGTGGACCGCCGCCAGGTGCGGGCGATCGGCTCGCACGGGCAGACCGTGCGCCACCGGCCGCTGGCCGACCCGGCCTTCACCGTGCAGCTGGGCGATGGCAACCGCATTGCCGAACTGACCGGGATCACCACGGTGGCCGATTTCCGCCGCCGCGACGTGGCCGCTGGCGGCCATGGCGCGCCGTTGATGCCGGCCTTCCACCTGGCGATGCTGGGCACGGCCGGCGAGGACCGCGCGGTGCTCAACCTGGGTGGCATCGGCAACCTGACCCTGATCCCCCGGCAGGGCGTGCCGCGCGGCTTCGACACCGGCCCGGCCAATGCGCTGATGGATGCCTGGTGCCAGCGCCATACCGGCCGCACCTTCGATGCCGACGGGGCCTATGCGGCCAGTGGTGCGGTGGATGCACCGCTGCTGGCCAGCTGGCGTGCGGACCCGTGGTTCGCCCTGCCGCCGCCCAAGAGCACCGGCCGCGAGCAGTTCCACCTGGCCTGGGCCGAGGCGCGCATGGGCGAAGGCGAGTACGCCGCCGCCGACGTGCAGGCCACGCTGCTGGAACTGACCGCGGTGACCGTGGCCGATGCCTTGCTGGCCCAGCAGCCGGAGACCCGCCGCGTGCTGGTCTGCGGCGGCGGCGTGCACAACCGGCAGCTGATGCGCCGGCTGGCGGCACTGCTGCCCGGCGTGGCGGTGGAATCCAGTGCCGTGCATGGGCTGGACCCGGAGTATGTGGAGGCGATGGGCTTTGCCTGGCTGGCACAGCGGACGATGGATGGGCTGGCCGGCAACCTGCCGAGCGTGACCGGGGCGAAAGGGCCGCGGATTCTCGGGGCGATCCATCTGGCGTGAGCTGATGCCATCGGCCGGGCGTGGCCCGGCGCTACCCCGTCGGCGCCATCCACGCGTGGCGTGGATCTACCGGAAGCCCTGCCCCGCCGGCATCGCCTGCAGGGCAGCGATCGCCGCTGACAGGGCGTCCACTTCGGGATCGCCGAAGCCGGAGCGGACCTCCAGCTCGCTGCTCAGCAGGCCCTGCTCGAGCAGCACCGAACAGGCCTGCTCGTGGCTCCAGCCGCGCGCCACGGCCACCCTTCGGATACGTTCATACAGCAGCGGGTCCACGTCCCGCAGCACTACATCGGCCATGCTCACTCCCCGTTCGCAAGGCACCGCCCCCTCGGCGCGTCCCGGGCGATCATCCCGCAGGTTGCGCAGTCAGGCAATCAGGGGGCACTGCGGTCGTGGATGCGCGGCCACAGCCAGGCCAGCAGCAGCAGGGTCGGTACCACGGTGACCGCGCTGAGCATGAAGAAGGTGCTGTAGGAGCTGGCTTCGACGATATAGCCCGACACGCCGCCGACGAACTTGCCCGGCAGGTTGGCCAGCGACACCAGCAGGGCGTACTGGGTAGCAGTGAAGTTGCGGTCGGTGAGCGAGGACATGAAGGCCACCAGCACGGTGCCGGCGAAGCCCTGGAACAGGTTGTCGGCGCTGAGCGCGGCGTAGAACGCCCACAGCTGGCCCGGGTTGTGCGCCATCAGCAGGAAAGCGAGGTTGGACAGGGCCACGCCCAGCGCCGCCACCAGCAGCATGCGGCGGAAGCCGAAGGCGGCCACGGCGATACCGCCAAGGAAGGCGCCACCGATGCCCATCCACACGCCGAACAGCTTGGAGACGGTGGCGATGTCGGCCTTGTCGAAGCCCGAATCGAGGTAGAACGGGCCGGCCATCACGCCGATGACCTGGTCGGGGAACTTGAACAGCCCGACGAAAGCCAGCAGGCCCAGCGCCAGGGCGATGCCGTTGCGGGTGAAGAAGCTGGTGATCGGCTTGATGAAGGCTTCGGCGACGTCGATCCGGCGCTGCACGGCCTGCGCCGGGCGATCCGGTTCGCGGCACACCAGGGTGGTGATGATCGGCAGCAGCATCAGCCCGGCCATGGCCAGGTAGGCGACGATCCAGCCTTCGAACTGGGCCAGGTAGAGCGCGCCGGCACCGGCCAGGATCAGGCCGATGCGGTAGCCCAGCGTATAGGTGGCAGCCAGCGCGGCCTGTGCGGTTTCCGGGGCGATCTCGATGCGGTAGGCATCGACCACCGAATCCTGGGTGGCGCCGGCGAAGGACGCCACCAGCACCCAGGCCACCAGCGGCCACACGCCCTGTTCGGGGCGGACGAAGGCCAGCGCGACCAGGCCGATCAGCACCGCCACCTGCGACAGCAGCAGCCAGGAGCGGCGGCGGCCGAGGAACGCCAGCAGCGGGAACGCGTAGCGGTCCAGCAGCGGGGCCCAGGCGAACTTGAGCAGGTAGAAGAAGCTGGCCAGGCTGATCAGGCCGATGCTGCCCAGGTCCAGGCCGACATCACGCAGGCGGGTTGAAAGCGTCTGCGAGGCGATCAGCAGGAACGGCAGGCCGCTGCCGAAGCCCAGCAGGGCCATGGTCAGGGCCGAGGGCGTGCCGAAGGCGCGCTTGATCCCGGCCCAGCCTTTGTAGCTGGGCTTTGCAGCGGCTTCGCTCACAGGTCGTAGTCCACGGTGAACGGGGCGTGGTCGGAGAAGCGCTCGTCGCGGTAGATGGAGCAGCTGCGCAGGCGGTCACGCAGGCCGGGGGTGATGAACTGGTAATCGATGCGCCAACCGACGTTGTTGGCGCGGGCCGCGCCGCGGTTGCTCCACCAGGTGTAATCCTCGCCGGTGGGGTGCAGGAGGCGGTAGGCGTCGGCCCAGCCGCGGCCGGTGGCCACGTCGGTGGCCTGGCCGTGGTCGGCACACAGGCCGTTGAGCCAGTCGCGCTCTTCGGGCAGGCAGCCGGAGTTTTTCTGGTTGGACTTCCAGTTCTTGATGTCCAGCGCCGAGCGGACGATGTTCCAGTCGCCGCACAGGACGTAGTCGCGGCCGCTGCGCGCCCACTCCTCCAGGATCGGCCGCAGCCATTCCATCACTTCGAACTTGAAGCCCTGGCGCAGGTCGCCCGAGCTGCCGGACGGGATATAGAAGGAGACCACGCTGAGATTGCCGAAGCGGGCCTCGATGTAGCGGCCTTCGTCGTCGAACGGCGCCCAGCCCAGCGAGGTGATGACCTGGTCCGGCTCGCGCTTGCTGTAGATCGCCACGCCGCTGTAGCCCTTCTTGGTGATGGCGTCGCGGTAGAAGCAGTGGTGGCCGTCGGGGCGGAACATCGGATCGGTGAGCTGGTCCTCCTGCGCCTTGGTCTCCTGGATGCACAGAACGTCGGCGTCCTGGGCCCGGAACCAGTCGAGGAAGCCCTTGGTGGCGGCCGAGCGGATGCCATTGGCGTTGAAGCTGATGATGCGCATGCGGATGAACCTACGGCGGGAAACCGGGCAAGCATACCGGTTGCCCGGCGGCCCGCGCAGCCCGCCGGCCGGGCCCGGCAGGGCCTTCACAGGGGCCCAGGCGAGCGCGAAACGCCCAGCTGGATTAGGATTTGTGCTCCAAATGAAGACGAATCGAGTTTGATGAGCGACCACCGCCACCGTTTCCTGCAGCTGGCCCTGACCGCCGACGCCCTGCGCTTCGGCCAGTTCACCCTCAAGTCCGGCCGGCTGAGCCCCTATTTCTTCAATGCCGGTCGTTTCGACTCCGGCTCGCTGCTGTCCCAGCTGGGCGCCTGCTATTCGGATGCCATCGACGCCAGCGGCATCAAGTACGACGTGGTGTTCGGCCCGGCCTACAAGGGCATCCCGCTGGCCACCGCGATGGCCTGCGAGCTGGCCCAGCGTGGCCGCGACCTGCCGCTGTCGTTCAACCGCAAGGAAGTGAAGGACCACGGTGAAGGCGGCCAGCTGATCGGCGCCGACCTGACCGGCAAGCGCGTGCTGATCGTCGACGACGTGATCACCGCTGGCACCGCCATCCGCGAAGCCCTGGCCATCATCCGCGCTGCGGGCGGCATCCCGGCCGGCATCGTGGTGGCGCTGGACCGCCAGGAAATCGCCTCGGAAGCCGACCACCGCTCGGCGGCGCAGGCCGTGGCCGAAGAAGCCGGTATCCCGGTGATCGCCGTGGCGACCCTGGCCGACCTGCTTGATTTCGCCTCCGGAAACCCGGAACTTGTGGGCTACCGGCAGCCGCTGGAAGCCTATCGGGCCCAGTACGGCGTCCGTTCCGCACGCTGACCCAGGGGAAGGTCGCATGTTCCGAGTTCCTGCCATCGTTGCCACCAGCCTGCTGCTGGCGCTGCCGGCCAGCCTGCTGGCCCAGTCCGGCGCGCCGGGAAAGAAGCTGTACTGCTGGAACGAGGGCAAGGAGCGGATCTGCAGCGATTCGCTGCCGGCCGACGCGGTCAACAACGCGCGTGAGGAGTTCAATGCCAACAGCGGCGTGCGCAACGCGCAGGTACAGCGCGCGTTGACCGACGCCGAACGCGCCGCTGCCGCCACCGTGGCGGCGCAGGCGCAGCTGGACCAGATGGCAGCGCAGACCAAGCAGCGTACCGAGCAGGCCATGTTGTCCACCTACGGCAGCGAGGATGCACTGCGCAAGGTGTTCAACGAGCGCCAGGAGGTGCTCGACAACAACCTGAGCACCGCCCGCTACAACGTCACCAGCCTGCGGGATTCGCTGGTGACCCTGCTGGGGGCGGCGGGCGATCGCGAGCTGGCCGGCGGCAAGGTGGGCGACACGCAGGCCGAGGCGATCCGCCAGCGCCATGCCCAGCTGCAGGCACAGCAGCGCCTGCAGGCCAGCTTCGAGCAGCAGCAGGTGACGCTGAAGGCCGAGATCGACGCCAGCCTGCAGCGCTACCGCGAACTGAAAGGCATGGCCCCGGGCGGTTGAGGGCTGGCTGATCTGCCGTGGAGCCGAGCATGGGCTCGGCTCTACAACCGACGGCCTGCCGAGCATGGGCTCGGCTCTACAACCGACGGCCTGCCGAGCGTGGGCTCGGCTCTACAACGGGGCGGGCCACCGAATTTATGCACTCTTTACGCGCCGGCCCCGTCCGGCGCGTAGTGCGTTTATGGGGGGCAGGACGACGATGGCGGCCTGAGGTGGAGGGGTTCCACCAGGACGCATTTCCCATGTCCCCTTGGCTGTCGTTGTTCTGTGGCGTGCTGGTGCTGGTTGCCGCCGCCTATCTCCTTTATGTCGTGCTGCGGCCCGAGTCGTTCTGAGCGGAGCCTGCCATGACTGAGATGCTTGTGATTCTTGCTGCCAGCCTGCTGCTGGCCTGGCCGCTGGGCCTGTACCTGGCGCGCGTGATGCGGGGCGCGCCGATGAAGGTGGACGTGCTGTTCCACTGGATCGAAAAACCGCTGTACCGGCTGTTCGGCGTGGATGCCACGCGCTCGATGTCCTGGCGCGGCTACGTGCTGGCCTTCGTGCTGAGCAACGTGGTGGTGGCTGTGCTGACCCAGGCGGTGTTCATGACCCAGGCCTGGCTGCCGTTGAACCCGGACCAGATCCCGAACATGCGCTGGGACACCGCGCTGCACACGATGATCTCGTTCCTGACCAACACCAATCAGCAGCACTACTTGGCCCAGGCGCAGCTGTCCTACCTCTCGCAGATGACCGGCATCACCGGCCTGCAGGTGGTGACGCCGATGATGGGCCTGGCGCTGGCGGTGGCAACGCTGCGGGCGCTGTTCGCGCGTGCGCCGCAGACTGTGGCGGCGCCCGCGGCCGGCGGCGACCGGCAGGTGCCGGTGGGCAACTACTACGTGGACGTGGTGCGCCTGTGCGTGCGCTTCCTGTTGCCGCTGTGCCTGGTCTGGACCCTGCTGCTGACCAGCCAGGGCGTGCCCTCGACGATGGCCGGCGGCCCGCAGGCCACGCCGATCGACGCCAGCGCCGGCATGGCGCAGCAGAAACTGCCGCTGGGCCCGGTGGCGGCGATGGTCGCGGCCAAGCAGCTGGGCGCCAACGGCGGCGGCTGGTACGGCCCGAACAGCAGCTTCCCGCTGGAGAACCCGACCCCGGTGTCGAACCTGTTGGAGGTGGTGGGCATCCTGCTGATCCCGATGGCGGTGATCTTCATGATCGGTGCGTTCACCGGCCGACGCCGTTTCGGCGCCCTGGTGTTCAGCTGCATGCTCGGCATGTCGCTGCTGTCCACCGGCGCGATGATGTGGAGCGAGGGCCACAGCGCCAGCGCGGCTACGCCGCTGCTGATGGAAGGCAAGGAGGTGCGCTTCGGCGCCGACGGCACCGCGCTGTGGGCGGCCGTGACCACCCAGGTCTCCAACGGCTCGGTGAACGGCATGCACGATTCGCTGGCGCCGCTGAGCGGCGGCATCGCGATGGTCAACATGCTGGTCAGCGCGATCTGGGGCGGCATCGGCTGCGGCCTGCAGCAGTTCATCGTCTACCTGCTGCTGGGCGTGTTCCTGGCCGGGTTGATGACCGGGCGCACGCCTGAGCTGTTCGGCCGCAAGCTGGAAACACCGCAGGTGCGCCTGCTGGCCCTGCTGGTGCTGCTGCAGCCGATCACCCTGCTGGTGTTCACCGCGATCACCCTGGCCGTGCCCGGCCTTTCCGGCACGTCCAACCCCGGCTTCCACGGCATCAGCCAGGTCTTCTACGAGTACGTCTCGGCCTATGCCAACAACGGCTCGGGCTTCGAAGGGCTGGGCGACGCCACGCCGTGGTGGAACCTGAGCTGCTCGCTGGTGCTGCTGCTGGGCCGCTTCCCGCTGCTGATCATCCCGCTGGTGGTGGCTGCACAGCTGGCGGCCAAGCGCCAGGCGCCGGAGTCTGCCGGCAGCCTGCAGATCGAAACCCCGACCTTCGCCCTGACCCTGGTCTCGGTGATCGTCATCCTGACCGTGCTGCAGTTCATGCCGGCGCTGGTACTCGGCCCGATCGCCGACCACCTGAGCCTGGGACTGCACTAAGGACACCCTGATGAGTACCCACGCAAGTTCTTCCCGCAGTTCCCTTGCACCGCGCCCTGCCCTGCTCGATGGCGCCGGCCTGCGCCGTGCGCTGGTCGAAGCGGTGCGCAAGCTCGCACCGATGCACCTGGTGCGCAGCCCGGTGATGGCGGTGGTGATGGCCGGCACGATCGTCGCCGCCATCGTCACCCTGACCGGCAACGCGCCGCTGGGCTTCGGCCTGGCAGTGACCGCGATCCTGCTGGTGACCGTGCTGTTCGGCAATTTCGCCGAAGCCGTGGCCGAGGCACGTGGCCGCGGCCAGGCCGCATCACTGCGCCGGGCCCGCCAGGACCTGGTGGCGCGCCGCCTGGCCGCACCGCAGCCGGATGCCGCCGAAACCCAGGTGCCGGCGGCCGAACTGCGCCCCGGCGACCACGTGATCGTCAGTGCCGGTGAACTGATACCAGCCGATGGCGAGATCGTGCAGGGCCTGGCCACCATCAACGAAGCCGCGGTGACCGGCGAATCGGCACCGGTGCTGCGCGAGGCCGGTACCGATCGCTCCGGCGTGATCGGCGGCACCAAGGTGCTGTCCGACCAGATCATCGTGCGGGTGACCGCCGAGCCGGGTCACAGCTTCCTGGACCGGATGATCGCGCTGGTGGAAGGTGCCAACCGGCAGAAGACCCCGAACGAGATCGCGCTGACCCTGCTGCTGGCGGCGATGACGCTGACCTTCCTGGTGGTGGTGGCGACGCTGCCTGCGATCGGCGCCTCCGTGGGCGTCAAGGTCGACCCGCTGCTGCTGATCGCGCTGCTGGTGTGCCTGATCCCGACCACCATCGGTGGCCTGCTGCCGGCCATCGGCATCGCCGGCATGAACCGTGCACTGGCTGCCAACGTTCTGGCCAAGTCGGGCAAGGCGGTGGAAGTGGCCGGCGACGTCGACGTGCTGCTGCTGGACAAGACCGGCACCATCACCTACGGCGACCGCCAGGCCAGCCACTTCCATCCGTTGGCCGGCATCGATGCCAGCCAGCTGCGTGAAGCAGCGCTGCTGTCCTCGTTGGCCGACCCGACCCCGGAAGGCAAGTCGATCGTGCGCCTGGCGCGCGAGCAGGGCTGTGCAACCGCCGAACCGGACCATGCCGAGTACCTGGCGTTCAGCGCGCAGACCCGCATGTCCGGCGTCGACCTCGAACACGGGCGGCAGATCCGCAAGGGCGCCGCCGACGCCATCCGCGCCCATGTGCAGTCGCTGGGTGGCAACGTGCCGGCCGAGCTGGCCGGTCGCGTCGAGCAGGTGGCACGCAACGGTGCCACTCCGCTGGTGGTGGCCGAGGGCCGCCACGTGCTGGGCGTGATCGAGCTGTCGGACGTGGTCAAGCACGGCATGCGCGAGAAGTTCGCGCAGCTCCGGGCGATGGGCATCCGCACGGTGATGATCACCGGCGACAACCCGCTGACCGCCGCGGCCATTGCCGCCGAGGCCGGCGTGGACGACTACATCGCCGAGGCACGCCCCGAAGACAAGCTGGCGCGCATCCGCCAGGAGCAGGCCGGTGGCCGCCTGGTGGCGATGGTCGGCGACGGCACCAACGACGCGCCGGCCCTGGCCCAGGCCGACATCGGCCTGGCGATGAACTCCGGCACGCAGGCGGCGAAGGAGGCCGGCAACATGGTCGACCTCGACTCGGACCCGGCCAAGCTGCTGGCGGTGGTGGAAGTGGGCAAGCAGCAGCTGATCACCCGCGGCGCATTGACCACCTTCTCGCTGGCCAACGACGTATCCAAGTACTTCGCGATCCTGCCGGCGCTGTTTGCCGCTGCGGTCCCGACCATGGCCGCCTTGAACGTGATGCAGCTGTCGAGCCCGCGCAACGCGGTGCTGGCAGCGCTGATCTTCAACGCCCTGGTGATTCCTGCCCTGATCCCGCTCGCCCTGCGTGGCGTGCGCTTCCGCCCGGCCACCGCAACCGCGCTGCTGCGCCGGAACATGCTGGTGTACGGCCTGGGTGGCGTGCTGCTGCCGTTCGCGGCGATCAAGGCCATCGACCTCCTTCTTGTCCTGGTATCCGGCGCATGAACCGTTCTGTCTCCTCTTCCTCCCTGCCCCGCGAACACGCGGCCGAGGCCCGCGTGGCGCGCCTGCAGGACGATGCCACCTGGCGCCCGGCGATCGGCCTGGGCCTGGCCACCCTGCTGCTGGCCGGTGCGGTCTACGCCGGCGTCGCCACCGGGTTTGCCGGGCTGAGCTACCCGACCCAGGCCGAAGGCACCCTGCTGCGCGATGGCAGTGGCCAGGTGCGTGGTTCGGCATGGCTGGCGCAGCCGTTCACCGGCGATGGCTACTTCCAGGCGCGCCCATCGGCGGCCAACTACGACCCGATGACCGCGGCCGGTTCCAACCTGGCCCGCAGCAACCCGGCGCTGGCCGAGCGCGTGGCCGCCAGCACCGCTGCGGTGGCAGCGCGCGAGGGCGTGAGTCCGGCACAGGTGCCGGCTGACCTGGTCACCCAGTCCGGCGCCGGCCTGGACCCGCAGCTGTCGCCGGCTGCCGCGCAGGTGCAGGTGGCGCGCGTGGCGCGTGCGCGCGGCCTGCCGGTGGAGCGCGTGCAGGCGCTGGTGCAGGCGCACACCGAGGGCCGCCAGTGGGGCCTGTTCGGACAGCCGCGGGTGAACGTGGTGACCCTGAACTTCGCCCTGGACCACGCTGCACGGGCACCGTGATGCCAGCCTGCACCGGCGGCGCGCACAATGGCGGCCATGACAGCAGCTGCGATGAATGATGCACGTACCCGCCAGGCCGATGCCCTGGTGGAAGGCCTGCAGCGCGAAGCCGGCGGCAAGCTGACGGTGTTCCTGGGCGCGGCGCCGGGCGTGGGCAAGACCTACACCATGCTGACCCGCGCGCAGGAACAGCTGCGCCGGGGCGTGGACCTGGTGGTGGCGGTGGTGGAAACCCACGGCCGCGTCGATACCCAGGCCCTGCTGGAAGGCCTGCCGCAGCTGCCATTGAAGGGCGTGGCCTACCACGGCCATGCCCTGCAGGAAATGGACCTCGATGCGGTGCTGGAGCGCCATCCGGCGCTGGTGCTGGTGGACGAACTGGCCCATCGCAACGCGCCGGGCAGCCGCCATGAACGGCGCTGGCAGGACGTGATGGAACTGCTGGACGCCGGCATCGACGTCTGGACCACGGTCAACATCCAGCACCTGGAAAGCCTCAACGATGTGGTGATGCGCATCACCGGCGTGCGGGTGAGCGAGACCGTGCCCGACGGCGTGCTCGACCGCCTGCATGACATCGTGCTGGTGGACCTGCCGCCGCGTGAACTGATCGCGCGCCTGCAGCAGGGCAAGGTGTACGTGCCCGAACAGGCTGCGCAGGCGCTGCAGGCGTTCTTCTCGCCGGCCAACCTGACCGCGCTGCGCGAACTGGCGATGCAGGAGGCCGCCGACCGGGTCGACAGCAGCCTGCGCGAAACCCGCGCCGCACGCGGCGAAGGCAACCTGCCGTTGCGCCGCGGCGTGCTGGTGGCCATCGATGGCGGCGGCCAGAGCGAATACCTGGTGCGCGTGGCGCGGCGCATCGCCGAACGCCGCGATGCGCCGTGGACGGTGGTGACCGTGCAGGGCCGGCGCCAGGACGAGGCGACCCGGCGCGAGATCGATGCGGCCTTCGCGCTGGCCCGGCGGCTGGGCGGCGAAGCCGAACTGCTGCATGGCTCGAGCATCGCCGATGCCCTGCTCGACCATGCCGCGCACAACGGCGTGTCGACGCTGGTGCTGGGGCGGACCCGCGAGCGGCCGCTGGCACGGATGTTCAACCGCACCCTGACCCAGCAGCTGATCCAGCGCGGCGCGCACTACGAGATCACGATCATCAGCACGCCGCAGGCGCGTGCGCGCGCGCGCCGCGAAGGCCTGCTGCCACCGATGCGCGGCATCAGCCACGAGCCGCTGCAGGCACTGCTGGCCACGGCGCTGGCCTGCGGCGTGGCGTGGCTGGGCGAACGCTGGGTGGGGATGGCCGACCTGTCGATGGTGTTCATCGTGGCGGTGGTACTGGTGGCCGCGCGCACCCGCGCCAGCGTGGCGGTGATGGCCGCGATCCTGTGCTTCCTGGCCTACAACTTCCTGTTCATCGCACCGCGCTTCACCTTCGCCATCGGGGCGCGCCAGGGCGTGATCACCGTATTCCTGTTCCTGGCGGCCGCGCTGGTGGCCGGACGCCTGGCCTCGCGCCTGCGCATGCAGGTGATCGCCCTGCGCGCGGCCAACCGGCATGCGCGCGCACGCCAGCAACTGGGCCGGCAGCTGGCCAGTGCGGCCGGCAACGGCGAGGTGGCGCAGGCCGGCAGGCAGGCGCTGGAACAGGCCATGGACGTGCCGGCCTGGCTGCGGATCGGCGCTGACACCGCCACCGGCGGCGGCGCCCAGCCTGGCGACACCGACCTGGCCGCCGCCGACTGGGCCCTGCGCCATCGCCAGCCCAGCGGCCGCTTCACCGATACCCTGGCCGGCGCGCAGTGGTGGTTCCTGCCGCTGCTGGATGGCGAAGACCGCGCCGTCGGCGTAGCCGGGCTGTACCTGCCCGGTGCGCAGGCCCGCCTGCTGCCCGAGCAGCGCCAGCTGGCCGAGGCCATGGTCGACGACATCGCCCAGGCCGCGCTGCGCACGCAGCTGGTGGCCGAACTGGAACAGGCCCACGTGAGCAACGAGACCGAGCGGCTGCGTTCGGCCCTGCTCTCTTCGGTGTCGCACGACCTGCGCTCCCCGCTGGCGGCGATGATCGGTTCGGCCGACAGCCTGGCCAGCTATGGCACGGCGATGGACGCGGCTGACCGGCGTGCGCTGCTGGACACCATCCTGGTGGAAGGCGAGCGGCTGGACCGCTACATCCAGAACCTGCTGGACATGACCCGGCTGGGCCACGAAGGGCTGACCATCCACCGCGACTGGATCGGCGTGGACGAGCTGATCGGTTCGGCCGCGCGCCGCCTGCAGCGCTACCAGCCCAAGGTGCGGCTGGAGCTGGACATCCCGGCCACGCTGGCCCCGATCTGGGTGCATCCGGCGCTGGTGGAACAGGCGGTGTTCAACGTGATGGAGAACGCGGCCAAGTTCTCGCCGCCCGATGCGCCGGTGCAGGTGCTGGCGCGCGAGCTGGATGGCCAGCTGCGCATCGACGTGATCGATGCCGGCCCCGGCATTCCCGATGACGAGCGCGCGCGCATCTTCGACATGTTCTACAGCGTCGAGCGCGGCGACCGCGGCCGCCACGGCACCGGCCTGGGCCTGACCATCTGCCAGGGCATGATCGGCGCCCATGGCGGCAGCGTGCAGGCGCTGCCGGGACGCGACGGTCGCGGTACCCTGATCCGCATCACCCTGCCCCTGCTCAAGCCAGCCGCCCACGATGAGCCCGACCCCGATTGATGCCAGCGTGCCAGCCGCGCGCGTGCTGGTGATCGACGATGAAACCCAGATCCGCCGGTTCCTGGACATCAGCCTGCGCGCGCAGGGCTACCAGGTGCGCCAGGCCGCCACGGGCCAGGAAGGCCTGGACATGGCCGCCAGCGAGGACATGGATCTGGTGATCCTGGATATCGGCCTGCCGGACATGGAAGGCCACGAGGTGCTGGCGCAGCTGCGGCAGTGGAGCCAGGTGCCGGTGATCATGCTGACCGTGCGCGCGGGCGAGCACGAGAAAGTGCGGGCGCTGGATACCGGCGCCAATGACTACGTGACCAAGCCGTTCGGCACGCAGGAACTGATGGCGCGGGTGCGGGCGCTGCTGCGCACCCGCAGCGTGCCCAGCGATGGCACCCCGCCGGTGTTCGACGATGGCCACCTGCATGTGGATCTGGTGCGCCGCGAGGTGGCGATCGACGGCGAGCCGGTGGCGCTGACCCGCAAGGAATACGCGCTGCTGTCACTGCTGCTGCGCAATGCCGGGCGGGTGGTGACCCAGCCGCAGATCCTGCAGGAGATCTGGGGGCCGACCCACCAGCAGGACACCCACTACCTGCGCATCCTGGTCGGCAAGCTGCGGCACAAGCTGGGCGATTCGGCGCTGGATTCGCGCTACCTGTTCACCGAGCCGGGGGTGGGGTTGAGGTTCAAGGGGTGAGGCGTGCCGACCAACGGTCGGCACCCACCACACCGGTAGATCCACGCCATGCGTGGATGAACACCCATCGAAGTGCCGACCAACGGTCGGCACCCACCACACCGGTAGATCCACGCCGTGCGTGGATGAACACCCATCGAAGTGCCGACCAACGGTCGGCACCCACCACACCGGTAGATCCACGCCGTGCGTGGATGAGCATCATCGAAACATGCCGACCAACGGTCGGCACCCACCAAAGCGGTCGGCACCCACCAGGACGGTGGGCACCCACCAATATCGGTCAGAAGCCCAGCGGGGTGTCGCCCAGCAGGCCCTGCAGCTGGCTGCGGAACAGCGCCTGGATGCGCTGCAATGCGCCCTCGTCGTTGCCTTCGAAGCGCAGCACCAGCACCGGCGTGGTGTTGGAGGCACGTACCAGGCCCCAGCCGTCGGGGTAGTCCACGCGCAGGCCGTCGATGGTCGACAGGCGGCCACCGGCATACGGATTGTCCTCCGACTGCGCCGCGGCCACCAGCATCGCCACCAGCGCATGCGGCGTGCCCGACGCCACCGGCACCTTCAGTTCCGGCGTGGACATCATGTCCGGCAGTTCCTCCAGCACCTCGTGCGGGGTCTCTTCGCGCTGGGCGAGGATTTCCAGCAGGCGGGCGGCGGCGTACAGGCCATCGTCGAAACCGAACCAGCGCTCCTTGAAGAAGAAGTGGCCGCTCATCTCGCCAGCCAGCTCGGCATCGGTCTCGCGCATCTTCGCTTTCATCAGCGAATGCCCGGTCTTCCACATCAGCGGGCTGCCACCGTTGCGCAGCACGTGGTCGGACAGCTTGCCGGTGCACTTCACGTCGTAGATCACCATCGCGCCGGGATTGCGCATCAGCACATCGTCAGCGAACAGCATCAGCAGGCGGTCGGCGTAGATGATCTTGCCTTCGCCGGTGACCACGCCCAGGCGGTCGCCATCACCATCGAAGGCCACGCCGAGGTCGGCACCGAAACGCTTGACCGTCTGCACCAGGTCTTCCAGATTCGCTGGTTCGCTGGGGTCGGGGTGGTGGTTGGGGAAGGTGCCGTCGACATCGCAGTACAGCGGGATGACCTCGGCGCCGATCGCTTCCAGCAGCTGCGGGGCGAACGCGCCGGCCACGCCGTTGCCGGCGTCGGCCACCACCTTCAACGGGCGGTCCAGCTGCACGTCGTCGGCAATGCGCTGGATGTAGTCAGCCGCGACCTCGCGCTGCTGGTAGTCGCCCGGCGCAGCGGCCTGTGCCAGGCGGCCTTCGCTGATGCGCTGGTAGAGGTCGGTGATCGCGTCGCCGGACAGCGTTTCGCCGCCGATGACCACCTTGAAGCCGTTGTACTCGGGCGGATTGTGGCTGCCGGTCACCGCCACGCAGGTGCCCGTGCGCAGGTGGAAGGCAGCAAAATAGACCAGCGGCGTCGGCGCCAGGCCGATGTCGATGACCGAACAGCCGGCGCGGCGCAGGCCCTCGGCCAGGCTGGCCGACAGTTCCGGGCCGGACAGGCGGCCATCGCGACCGACCACCACCTCGCGCAGCCCCTGTTCGAGGGCGACGGTACCGATGGCCTGGCCGATCAGCGCGGCGTTGCGCGCATTCAACTCGGTGCCCACCACGCCGCGGATGTCGTAGGCGCGGAAGATGCCGGCCGGCAGATCCACCGGTGGCGGCGGCGGCACGGCCGGCGGGGTGCCGGCTCCGGCATCGTCCGCATCGGCGGCGGGCACTGCCGGTGCAGCCATCTGCAGGCTTTCGCGAAGGGTCGGGCCGTGATCGGCCTCGGCCGCAGCAGCACGACGCGCCGGCAACGGCAGCGACTTCGGCAGGCGGCCCCGGCCCACCACCAGCAGCACGGCGATGAAGGCCAGCAGCAGCGCCACGATGGCACTGGGCAGGGCGCCCAGGCCCAGCGGGCCCGGCTCGATGTTGGGTGCACTGGCGGTCAGCCGCAGCGGGGTGCCCTTGATCGGCCGCGCCATTGCCTCGGCACTGTCGGACAGACTGGTGTTGCCCTGGGCAACGATGTCATACGCGCCCTGGCGCAGCGACAGGAACCCACTGGACGGCGTGCGCAGCTGGTCCAGCGGGCTGGTCAGGCGCAGCAGCGGCTGGCGTACATAGACCACGGCCGGGCCCAGCGAGCCCAGCTGCACCGGTGCCGCCAGGCCGAGGCGGTTGCCACCGCCATCACGGACCACGCGCAGCCCCGGCTTGCCGTCGGCCAGGACCGATTCCAGCAGCGCCAGGCGGGCATAACCGAAGGTCGCGGCATCGGCGTAGGCATCGGCCAGTCCGGCCGTCAGCACGTCCACCTGCTCCACCCCGGACCAGCTCTCACGCAGGGCCTGCGCGGCACCGGCGGCGTCGCCGGCCTGCAGCGACTGCTGCACGCGGTCACTCTTGAGATGCTGCTGCAGCTGCTGCAACTGGCCGGATGCGGCCTGCTGCACGCCCTGCACCGCCTCGTCGCGTACCTGCGCCAGCGTGTCCCCGCTGGCCTGCTGACGCCACTGCTGCACCGCGCTCCAGCCGAACCAGCCGGCCAGCAACAACAGCGCTGCACCGAGCAACGGCGCGTTGCGCCCCAATGACTGCTTCTGCCGTCCTTCCCCGCTGCCGCTCATCAGTTTCCCCCGTCAACGCACCCCGGTATGGCCGAATCCACCCGTTCCCCGCACGCTGTCGGTGAAAGTATCCACCACCTGCAGGCTGACGCGGGCAATCGGTACGACAACCAGCTGGGCGATGCGGTCGCCCGGCTCGATGGTGAAGGCTTCGCGGCCGCGATTCCAGACGCTGATCAGCAGCGGGCCCTGGTAATCGGCATCGATCAGGCCGGTGCCGTTGCCCAGCACGATGCCGTGGCGGTGGCCCAGGCCCGAGCGCGGCAGGATCACGGCGCACAGGTTCGGGTCGCCGATGTGGATGGCCAGGCCGCTGGGCACCAGCGCGGTGTCGCCCGGCTGCAGGGTCAGCGCGGTTTCCAGCGCCGCGCGCAGGTCCATGCCGGCGCTGGCTTCGGTGGCATAGGCCGGCAGCGGCCAGCTGTCGCCGAAGCGCGGGTCGAGCAGCTTCACCTGCAATGCCTGCAGAGGGGCCACCGGGGTGGATGTTGCCTGGGTCATGCCTGGAGTCTCCGCGCGATCAGCGCCAGCAGTTGTTCGGCCAGCTCGCGCTTGGAGGTGGCCGGGAATACCTGTTCGCCGTCCTGCCAGAAAGCAGTGGCGGCATTGTTGTCGCT
Source organism: Stenotrophomonas sp. PFBMAA-4 (assembly GCF_030053215.1). Lineage (NCBI taxonomy): Bacteria > Pseudomonadati > Pseudomonadota > Gammaproteobacteria > Lysobacterales > Lysobacteraceae > Stenotrophomonas > Stenotrophomonas sp. PFBMAA-4. The sequence continues at coordinate 19,820 of NZ_JASGBW010000045.1, forward strand.
TTCAAAACCGCCGCCGCTGATGCCCACCTGGTTGGCGATCACCAGGTCCAGGCGCTTGTCGACCAGCTTGCCACGCGCGTACTTCTCCACGTCGTGGGTTTCGGCGGCGAAGCCGACCACCAGCTTCAGCGACTGGGTCTGTGCGGCAACCTCGGCCAGGATGTCCGGCGTGCGCACCAGCTCGATCACCAGCGACTGGCTGTCGGCGGTCTTCTTCAGCTTCTGTGCCGCCACCTGGCGCGGGGTGTAGTCGGACACCGCGGCCGCGCCGATATAGATGTCCGCTGGCAGCGCATTCAGCACGGCCTCGCGCATCTGCGCGGCCGAGCGCACGTCCACCCGCTGCACGCCCGGCGGGGTCGGCAGCTGCACCGGACCGCTGACCAGCACCACCTGGGCGCCGAGGGCGGCGGCGGCACCGGCCAGGGCGAAGCCCATCTTGCCGCTGCTGCGGTTGCCCACGTAGCGCACCGGGTCGATGTCTTCATAGGTCGGGCCGGCGCTGATCAGCAGGCGCAGGCCCTGCAGCGCGCGGGTTTCCGGCGCAGCGGGCCGGGCGGCCGGGGCGGTGCCGCCCAGGCTGGCCAGCGCGGCGACGATGTCGCCCGGCTCGGCCAGCCGGCCGGGACCGGATTCGCCCTCGGCCAGCGGCCCGTCGACCGGGCCGATGATCTGCGCGCCACGCTGGCGCAGCAGGGCGATGTTGGCCTGGGTGGCCGGGTGCAGCCACATGCGGTGGTTCATGGCCGGGCACACGGTGAGCGGCGCGGTGCTGGCCAGGCACAGGGTGCTGACCAGGTCATCGGCATGGCCCTGGGCCAGGCGTGCCAGCAGATCGGCGGTGCCCGGCGCGACCACGATGCGGTCGGCCCAGCGCGCCAGTTCGATATGGCCCATGGCCTGTTCGGCGGCACTGTCCCACAGGGTGGTACGGGTGGGCTGGCCGGACAGGGCCTGGAAGCTGAGGGGGGTGACGAACTGCTGGGCACCGGCGGTCATCGCCACCTGGACCAGGGCCCCGGCGTCACGCAGGCGGCGGACCAGTTCCAGTGCCTTGTAGGCCGCGATCCCGCCGCCGACGCACAACAGCAGTTTCTGGCCTTCCAGCGCGCGGGCCGGCGCGGGGAGGGCGTTGGGGGAATCAGCCACCTGGAAATCCTGTGCAAACGAGGGCGCTAGCTTACCCGATGGCCGGTAACGTCCCGGTACACAACGCACATAGCGCGCAGCTATCAGCAGATGGAGCTGCGACTACTTCATTTTCCGAATTGTCGCGCTGAGGTTTCAGAACATTCCTATACCTGTAACGGGTGCGGCTTCCGCAGAATCAATGCTGGCCCCCTCGGGTGCGCCATCTGCTATCCGAGGAGCCCACCGTGCCACCGCGCATCATCATCGCCGACGACCATCCGGTCGTACTGCACGGCATCCGCATCGTGCTTGAACGCCACAACATGTGCGTGGCCGGTGCCGCCTCCGACGGAGCGGCATTGCTGGATCTGGTGGCCCGCCGACCCTGCCATGCGGTGCTGACCGACCTGGCGATGCCCGGCACCGGGCCCGATGGCCCCGAACTGCTGGGCACGCTGCGGCACCGCTACCCGGCATTGCCCGTGGTGGTGCTGACCAGCGCGCGCCATCCCGGCCTGCTGGATGGCCTGCTGCGCGACGGCGTGCAGGGGCTGATCGACAAGCGCGCCGATTTCGCCGAACTGCCACGGGCCCTGCGCGCCGCCATTGCCGGGCGCACGTTCGTTTCCAGGCAGCTGCGCCGCCTGCTGGAATCGCGCGACCTGCTGCTGCAGCGGGTGCCCTGCGCGCCGTCGGCACGCGAACAGGAGGTGCTGGACCTGCTGGGCGACGGGCTGAGCGTGAACGCCGTGGCCGAACACACCGGCCGCAGCGCCAAGACCATCAGCCGCCAGAAGGCCGAGGCCATGCGCAAGCTGGGCCTGGACAACAACCAGGAGCTGTACGACTACCTGCAGGCCCAGCGCGTTTGAGGCATCGACTGACCGCCGCGGGCGGCAAACGCCGATGGCTGGCGCGGGCGGAGGCAGCGACCATGTGGCCATGCCCATCCATGACTGGCCCATCGACGAACGCCCGCGCGAGAAGCTGCTGACGCGCGGCCCCACTGCCCTGTCCGATGCCGAACTGCTGGCCCTGTTCCTCGGCTCCGGCTTCGGTGGCCGCGATGCGGTGCAGACCGCGCGCGACCTGCTCGGCAGCCACGGCCCGCTGCGGGTGCTGCTGGACCGCCCCGCCGCCAAGCTGGCCCGCCTGCCCGGGCTGGGGCCGGCGCGCAGCTGCACGCTGGCAGCCGGCCTGGAGCTGGCCCACCGCTACCTGGCCGCCGAACTGGCCCACGGCGAGAGCGTGGGCGACAACCCGCTGGCGGTCGGCCGCTACCTGCAGCACCGGCTGCGCGGGCAGGCGCGTGAACTGTTCCTGGTGCTGTTCCTGGACAACCGGCACCGCCTGATCGCCTGCGAGGAACTGTTCGCCGGCACCATCAACACCGCCCCGGTCTACCCCCGGGAGGTGGTGCGGCGGGCCCTGCTGCACAACGCCGCGGCGGTCATCCTCAGCCACAACCACCCCTCCGGCGACCCTGAACCCTCCGGCGCCGATGCACGCATCACCGAGGAGCTGCAGCAGGCCCTGGCCCTGGTCGATATCCGCCTGCTGGACCACTTCGTGATCGGCGAGGGGCGGCCGGTTTCATTTGCTGAACGCGGCCTCCTGCCGCAGCTGCAACCGCGCCTGTTCGGATGACGCCAGGGCCCGGGGCGCCCGGCCGGCGGAGGCCGCGCGCGTTCACATGGGCAGGCCCCGGTCAGCGTACGCGCCGGCATCTGCGCTAAAATGGGCGATTCCGCCGCTCATTCTCACAGCAGGCCTCGTGAAAAATCTCCTCCGCGCCCTGATCAGCCAAGGCATCGAAGCCTTGCGCGCCAATGGCACCCTGCCCGCCGACTCCCTGCCGCCGGACTTCGTGGTCGAGCGCCCGAAGACCCGCGACCACGGCGACTTCGCCACCAATGCCGCCATGCTGCTGGCCAAGGCCGCGCGCAGCAACCCGCGCGCACTGGCCCAGGCGCTGGTTGAAGCGCTGCCGCGCAGCGAGGACGTCAGCAAGGTCGAGATCGCCGGCCCCGGCTTCATCAACTTCCACCTGGCCCCGGCCGCGTACCAGCGCGAAGCCGCCTTGGTCATCAAGGAAGCCCACGACTACGGCCGCAACCTGTCCGGCAATGGCCGCACGGTGGGCGTGGAGTACGTGTCGGCCAACCCGACCGGTCCGCTGCATGTCGGCCACGGCCGCGCGGCGGCGATCGGCGACTGTGTGGCCCGCGTGCTCGATGCCAACGGCTGGAACGCCAAGCGCGAGTTCTACTACAACGATGCCGGCGTGCAGATCGAGAATCTGGCGCTGTCCGTGCAGGCCCGCATCAAGGGCATCGCACCGGACCAGGATGGCTGGCCGGAAGGCGGCTACCGCGGTGAGTACATCGCCGACGTCGCCCGTGCCTACCTGGCCGGCGCCAGCGTGGACCTGGAAGGCACCATGGTGGTCGGCGCCAAGGATCCGGACGACCTGACCGCGATCCGCCGCTTCGCCGTGGCCTACCTGCGCAACGAGCAGAACCTGGACCTGGCTGCGTTCGGCGTCGACTTCGACATCTACTTCCTGGAAAGCTCGCTGTACGCCGACGGCAAGGTCGCCGAAGCGGTGGCCAAGCTGCAGGCCTCGGGCCACACCTACGAGGAAGGCGGCGCGCTGTGGCTGCGCAGCACCGACTTCGGTGACGACAAGGACCGCGTGATGCGCAAGTCCGACGGCACCTTCACCTACTTCGTGCCGGACGTGGCCTACCACCTGTCCAAGTGGCAGCGCGGCTACGAGCGCGCGATCACCGAGCTGGGCGCCGACCACCACGGTTCGCTGGCGCGCGTGCGTGCCGGCCTGCAGGCCATGGGAGTGGGCATCCCGCAGGGTTGGCCGGAATACGTGCTGCACCAGATGGTCACCGTCATGCGTGGCGGCGAGGAAGTGAAGCTGTCCAAGCGTGCCGGCAGCTACTTCACCCTGCGCGACCTGATCGACGAAGCCGGCCGCGATGCGACCCGCTGGTTCCTGATCGCGCGCAAGCCCGATTCGCAGCTGACCTTCGACATCGACCTGGCCCGCCAGCAGAGCAACGACAACCCGGTGTTCTACGTGCAGTACGCGCATGCCCGCGTCTGCAGCCTGCTGCGCCAGGCGCAGGAGAAGGGCCTGGTGTACGACCAGGGCAACGGCCTGGGCAACCTCGGCCGCCTGGCCGACGACGCCTCGCTGCTGCTGATGAACGAGATCTCGCGGTACCCGGAAGTGGTGGAAGCGGCTGGCGTGGCGCTCGAACCGCACCTGGTGGCGCAGTACCTGCGTGAATTGGCGCACGCCTTCCACACGTGGTATCACGGGACGCCGGTGCTGGTGGACGACGCCACCGACCGCAATGCCAAGCTGACCCTGGCCTGCGCCGCGCGCCAGGTACTGGCCAATGGCCTCGACCTCCTGGGCGTCAGCGCCCCGGAAAAAATGTAAGTCTCAGGAGACGCAGTACACATGGCAGCACGACGCGGCAAAAGCCAGGCACGACGCAACAGCAGCAGCCAGGGCACACCCGGATGGGTGTGGCTGGTCGCGGGCGTGGCGATTGCTGCGGTGGTGTTCCTGGCGGCGCCGAACCTGTTCAAGGGCGAAGGCGATGGCTTCCTGCGCGCGGGACCGCAGCCGAACCCGAACGCGCAGCCGGCCCCGGTTGCCGATGCCGACAGCGATGTCGGCAGCCAGCCGGTGGAAGCACCGGCCACGCCGAAGCCGGCCGAACCGGCCAAGCCTGCAGCCACCCAGTACGACTTCTACACCCTGCTGCCGGGCAAGGAAGTGGAAATGTCCGACGCCGAACTGGCCGCCAGCACGCGCGCCGAGGAACTGCGCCGGGCCAAGGCCGAGGCGCAGCGCGCGCAGGCCGCACTGGAAGGCAAGCCGGTTCCGGCGGCGGCGGCTGCAGCACCGGCGGCGACCCCCAGCGTGGCCAGCACCACCCCGGCCAC
>NZ_JASGBW010000046.1:0-24157 GCF_030053215.1 Stenotrophomonas sp. PFBMAA-4
GTATGTGCGGCCTCATCGCCCTGCGCCTGCTCGATGCGCCAGGCCAGGCCGGCTTCGGCCAGCAGCCGGGTGACGAAGGCCCAGTCGGTTTCGCGGTACTGGGTGGTGATCGCACGCACAGGCAGTTCGGCCTGCACGTCGAAGCGGAACGCCGCCTGCGGGTAGTCGCCGAAGATCTGCTCGCAGATGGCGCGCGTATCCTGGTCCTGGAAGATCACCGCATTGCGGCGCAGGCGCAGCAGCGCGGTCCACGGGTCCAGGATCAGCCGGTAGCGGGCCAGGCCGCCATCGCTGCCCAGCTGGGCGGCCTCGGTGCACAGGCCATGCCACTGCCGCAGCGCGCCGTCGGCCTGGCGCAGCTGCAGGGTCAGCGGCTGTTCCAACCAGGGCGCCAGGTCGAGGAAGGCGTCAGTCGCCAGGCAGTCGATCTGCAGGCGGTTCTCGCCGCAGACCGATTCGGTGCCTTCGAAGCGCTCGACCACCCACGCTTCATGCAGGCCATGAAGCGTGAGCTGGCGAGGATGTTGGCTGCTGAGTGCAATGGCGCGTGCCAGTGCATGGATGGCGTCCATTGCCATGATGAGGGGTCAGCGAAGGGCAGGCGGTCACTGTCCGGCAAGGTTGCAGGGAGGGCCTTGTTGAAACCGTTCGAAGTGTGGGCAGACACGCAGATCGCCGCACAGGAGGGTGCAGATAGCGACAATCGGCGATGCCGGATTTGGCTGGGAATCCGGCTGAACGCGACAAGCTGGCGTGGATTGACCTCGCGATCCGCCGCCGCCGCACGTGTAGGCCGCGTCAGCGTGCCTGCCAAATCTCTCACGGGGCCTGACGCTCCGGCTCCCTAGGCTTGGGCCTTCCTTCCCCTGGGAGCTCCCATGACTGCTTCTTCCGTCCGCCTCCACATCGAAGACACCGGCGGTACCGGCCGCCCGGTCATCCTCATCCACGGCTGGCCGCTCTCGGCCGAGGCCTGGAAGGCACAGGTGCCGATCCTGCGCGACGCCGGCTATCGCGTAATCAGCTACGACCGGCGCGGTTTTGGCCGCTCGGAGAAGCCCACCGAAGGCTACGACTACGACACTCTTGCCGCTGATCTGGCAGCCCTCATCGAAGAGCGTGACCTGAAGGATATCAGCCTGGTCGGCTTTTCGATGGGCGGTGGTGAAGTTGCGCGCTACATCAGCAACCACGGTGAGGACCGCCTGCACAGCGTGGTCTTCGCTTCAGCCGTGCCGCCTTACCTGCTGAAGACGGACGACAATCCGGATGGCCCGTTGCCGCAGGCAAAGGCCGACGAAATGCGCCAGGGCCTGGAGAAGGACCGCGAGGAATTCTTCGACGGCTTCACCCGCGATTTCTTCAGTGCCAACGGTAAGCTGAAGGTGACCGAAGAGGAGCGCCAGGCAGCGATCGCGCTGTGCCACCAGTCCGACCAGACAGCGGCACTGGGGTGCATGAAGGCCTTCGCCACCACCGATTTCAGGGCTGACCTGAAGCGCGTGACCGTGCCTGCGCTGATTCTGCACGGCGACGCAGATGCGACCGTGCCGTTCGAAGGCTCAGGAAAGCGCACGCATGCGGCGCTGGCAGGCAGCGAGCTGGTGCTGCTGAAGGATGCGCCGCATGGCTGCAACACCAGCCATGCTGATGATTTCAATCTGGCGCTGCTGAACTTCCTGAAGAAGTAACCCTGCACGCGCATACTGCCACCATGCCCACCGCACGCACGCCCCCCTGGAAAAAGCCCAACCCGAAGGGGCAGAAGAAGCAGCCGCTGTCCGACGCGCAGAAGGCGGCAGCGCGGCAGCGCGCCGAGGAAAACGGCCGGCGCTACCCGAACCTGGTGGACAACATGTGGGCCGCCAAGCTGCCGCGGGGCTAGCGCGCGGGCTCGTCCTCCTCCATCGGCCAGGGTTCCCAGCCGTCTTCCCGCCAGGGCACCAGCGTGCGCTGCTGCATGTGGATGTCCTGCTCGGGCAGGCCACTGGCCTTGGCCAGTTCGCGCCGCAGCACGGCGGGATCGGCGCGGATGGGCATGGCGACCTGCAGCACATCACCCTGTTGGCGCACCAGCGGAGGCAGGACATCGGCGTGGTAGCCGTTGATGTAGGGCATGGGCCCGCGTGAATAGCGCGGCAGGACGATGTACTGCGGGGTGCGCACGACCACGGGCGCCCAACGCAGCAGCAGTTCGCCGTGCTGGTGCTGCACGATGCGCACCTCGGCCACGTTGGCGGTGTAGCCGAAGGCGTTGCGAACCATCACGTTGAAGCGCGCCGGGTTGGGCATCAGCCACGCCCACACGGCGATGATGGTGATGAACAGGGCTGCGCCCACGAATGACCACCACCGTGGCGCTTTCGCCTGAACCTTGTAGGTCAGCGATTCCGGATTCCTGCGCATGGCGCGCCAGTACCGTTTGCGTTGCCGGCGCGTGGGGCTGTGTGGCCCGAGCGGGGAGACCAGTACGCGGGGCGGCAGCTTGGCCAGCCGCGCATCGACCACCTTGATGAAGCCATACGCGGCCAGTGCGAACGGAATGCCGCAGGTGACCAGGCAGGCAAGCAGGTATAGCGCGTAGATCTGTGAGTCGCTCATTGCGTGGTGCGTGCTGCCGTCCTGTGCAGGACGTACATGATGGCCGAGATGGCGGCCGGTGTCGCTTCTGCCTGCCGACAGCGCCGCGCTGCGCCGCTAGGATGCCCAACCTTTGCTGGGATGCACCGCGTGGCCTACATGACTGCCCGCCTCAGGCGCCTCTGTGGCGCTGGACTGATGCTGTTCCTGTTGCACGGCCTGGCGCTGGCGTCGCTGGGTCTGGCAGTGAGCTATTTCCACCACCGCACGCAGCTGCTGCTGGAACCCTTCCCGATGCCACTGCTACCGGCATGTGGCGGCCACGACCCGGTGGCGCGCCTGCATGTGGCAGATCTGTTGCTGGCACGCGCGGGTGCGCTGGATGATTGGCAGCCTGTGTGCTGGGTGGTGGTGAGCGCGCTGCTGTCGTCGCTGCTGGGCGCGCTCGCGGTGAGCGTGAACCTGTTGCGCCGGACACGGAGCGGGCGCCGGCACCGCATCTGGGGGCTGTTCGGCCTGCATCTGCTGGTGCTGGGCCTGGGCATGCAGTTGCTGCGGCTGTACGAACAGGTGTGGACGGGCATGGTGACCGGCCTGCCGGCGGCATGCATGGTTGGTCCCACCTCCCTGGAAGAGGACGCAACGAGCGGGGCACATCGCACCGTGCCGCAGATGCTGGCCAGCGCTGGCTTGCCGGTGCCGCAGCTGCCCGATGCGCTGGCGATGGTCACAAGCGTGCTGCTGCTGGCGGCGATGGCGGTGGGGGTATGGCTGTGGCGGACGCTGCCGCTGCCGGCCGTTGAGTGATGCCGTGGACGGAGGGGGGGGCTACCCGGTTGTGGCGGTGATGAGTGTGGCTGTGGCGCGGTGAGCGCAGGTAAAGTGTCTGTTCCCACCGGAAACCGGAAGTACTGATGCGTTCGTTGCTGCGTGCGGTGCCGTTGTTGCTGCTTTCGCTGATGGCCCAGGCCGCGGAGGTCGATCGCCGTATCGCGGTGACCATCGACGACCTGCCGTGGGCGCGCCTGGACGAGATCGTGCCGCCTGATCTGCAGGCGCGTCATGATGCGCTGATGGCGCAGCTGCAGCAGGCGGGCGTGCCGGTGGTGGGCTTCGTCAACGGCAACAAGCTGGAAGTGGATGGCGTGGTGCAGCCGGCGCGGGTGCAGATGCTGCGCGACTGGCGCGATGCCGGTTACGTGCTGGGCAACCACACCTGGTCGCACATGGATCTGAACGCCAAGGGCGTGGCCGCGTTCCAGCAGGATTTCCTGCGCGGCGAGGACGTACTGAAGCCGTTGCTGGCCGAGCGCGGCCAGGTGCCGCAGTGGATGCGCCATCCGTACCTGCGGGCGGGCCGCACGCCGCAGGACCGTGCGGTGATGGACACCTTCTTTGCTGAGCATGGTTACCGCATTGCGCCGGTGACCGTCGACAACGGCGAATGGGTCTGGGCGTTCGCTTACGCCAACGTGATGAACGAACAGCCGGATTCACCCGAGCGCGCGGCCACCTTGGCCCGCCTGCGCAAGGGCTACGTGCCCTACATGCTGAACAAGCTGGACTACTACGAGCAGCAGTCGCAGGCGTTGCTGGGATATGCCCTGCCGCAGGTGTGGCTGATGCATGCCAACGAACTCAATGCAGCAACGTTTGCCGAACTGGTGGCCGCCACCAAGCGCCGCGGCTATCGCTTCGTTTCGCTGGAAGAGGCGCTGCGCGACCCGGCCTATGCGCGTGGCACCCAGGGCTACGACGGACGCTATGGCCCCAGCTGGCTGCATCGCTGGGCGATGGCCGAGAAGAAGCCGAAGGCGTACTACGGCAACGAGCCGGCAGTGCCGCAATGGGTGAAGACGCTGGCCAGGGTCGATTAGGAATGATGGCCGGCCGCTAGCCGTCAGCGCTTGACGGCCAGCACGCCGTCCAGCGCCAGCTCGGCCTTGAAGCCGGCCTTTTCCAGGCGCTTGGCGACTTCGCGCGGTACGTCGCGGCCGCTGGTCAGCTTGTTGGGCGCACCGGTGTAATGGAACAGGCGGCCACCCTTGCGGATGACGCGCGCGAGGTGGTCGTAGAACGCCTGCGAATACAACTCGCCGGCGATGCCGAAGCGCGGCGGGTCGTGCAGGATGGCATCGACGCTGTTGCTGGCCACCTGTTCGATCTGCTGCGAGACATCCCCCTGGCCGAACTGCAGGCGGCCACCGGCGGCGGCCGACTCCGGGTCGGGCGACCACGGGTTGAGCGTGCGCAGCCACATCACGTCGGCGTTCTTTTCGAACGAGCGGATCTGGCCGACGCCGGCTTCCAGCGCGCAGGCGGCAAAGTAGCCCAGGCCGCCGCAGGTATCGAGGATGGATTTACCTGCCGGGGCGACCAGTTCGACCTTGCGGCGGGCGTCCTCGAACGGCGACAGCTTGGAGGTCGGAAGCATCTTGATGCCATCGATCTCGAAGGTGGGCGCGCCCCACTCGGTGGGCACCAGCTTGATGAGCGAACCACTGAAGCGCGAGATCGGCGCGAAGCCCTCGCCATCCCAGTAGTACAGCGTGCGGTCCTTCAGCTTGCCCGGCCACGGGTACGGCCGGCCGCGGAAGTTGAAGCCCTCGGCGTCCAGGCCGACGGTATCCTGGCTGCGGCCCAGGTCGAGCGAGCCCTGCCAGTCGGCAGCGCCCTTGTCGTGCGCGCGGCGCAGGGCATCGGCGCTGTCGCGGGTGAGCAGGGGGCCGGTGTAATGGGGCACGGCGGATACCGGGGCTGGGCGGGGGAGGGCATGGTACCCGACCGGCCGTGAGCCCTGCAGGGACGGGCCGGGTCTCTGTCAGGGGGCACTGCTGCAGCCAAAGCCGTGCGTGGTGCCCGGGCCGGCGAGAACACTGACACCTTCGGAAGGACTACCGCCCTGCAGCGCGCAGGCGCGGCGATGCGCGGCCTGGGTTGCGGGCGGCTGCCGCACGTATTCGTAGAGCATGCTGCCGTCATCCAGCAGCTGCCAGTGCACGGTGACCCGCGTGCGATGTCCGTCGTCCGTTTCCCAGTCAATCGTACGCAGTACCAGCGTGCGGCCATCGTCGGTCTGCCGTACCTCGTCATAGGCGCCGGTGGTGGTGACCGGCACGACGGCAAGCAGCAGCGGCAACAGCATGGCGTGGCCCCAAAAGTGGCCAGCCTCAGGTCCGCAGCAGCGCAATACCATCAGGAAAGTTGCAGATCAGTCGCACTTCACCGCATACACCGGCCCTGCACCGATCAGCAGCAGGGCCATATAGTCGCTGTCGCCCGCCTTGGCCTTCAGCGAGGCGCCCCGCTTGGTATGGAACAGGCCGAAGCCGCCAGCGCTGCGGATCAGGGCACTGTCGATCTGTTCGGCATCGTCGCGGAAGTAGCGGGCGATGTCGGTGCGGCTGGCCTGGGTCAGTGCGTTGGGCTCGCGTTGCCAGTGGCCGTCGCGCTCGAAGGAGACAAAGTACTGCCCGCCTTCCTTGTCGATGCGGAACTCGGCGGGTTTGCGCGTGCTGGTGGTGAAGCAGCCCTGCAGGGGATCGGAGGAGAACGGCAGCTGGGTATCGCCGGAACAGGCGCCCAGCAGCAGGAGGGTGCCGGGCAGCAGCAGGCGGAGCGCGCGCATGGGATGTCCCGACGGGGCAGGTGCAGCTAGTGTAGGGCGAGGGCAGGGCCTGCCCGTACCGATAATCGGCAAGAACTGGGGAGCAGCGATGGCACAGGGCAAGGCACCGTGGTGTGGGCTGGCAAGCTGGCTGGGGCTGCTGGCCGGGTGGGGCGCTGGTTGGCTGGCGGCGCTGGCCTTTGGCGGCAGCGCACCGGCGGCCGGGCTGAGCGTGGGGGTGCTGGCCTCGGCAGTGGTCGGGTTGGGGCTGGCCGTGGCGGCGCGGGCCCGGGATGAGCGCCATGCGTGGCTGGGCATCGGCGGCGCGCTGTTGAGCGCACTGCCGTTGAAGCTCTACCTGTTGCGGATGCTGTTCAAGCTGTAGGCGCCCGCATTGGTAGAGTCGAGCTTGCTCGACTGCTTTGGCTTCGGGCAGGAGCAGTCGAGCAAGCTCGACTCTACGATCTGGCGCACTGCGGCATCACGCCGTGCGATGGATTTCCAGCGTCACGTGCACCAGTTCTTCGTGCACGGCGAGCGCTTGGCGCAGCTGGTCGGCATCCAGATCGACATCGCTGGTGACCACGCTGGCAGCCACCGCGTACTTGCCGCGGCCCACCTGCCACACATGCAGATCGGCCAGGCGTGCCGGCCAGGGCCCCTGTTCGATCACTTCGCGTACTTCCGCGACCACCGGCGCGTCCATCTGCGCATCCAGCAGCACGCGGCCACTGTCGCGCAGCAGGCCGACGGCCCAGACCGTCACCAGCACGGCGCCAACCAGGCCCATCACCGGGTCCAGCCAGGCGGCGCCCCACAGCTTGCCGCCGAGCAGTGCAACGATGGCCAGCACCGAGGTCGCGGCGTCGGCCAGCACATGCATGTAGGCCGAGCGCAGGTTGAGGTCGTGGCCATGGGCATGACCGTGCGCGTGATCGTGGTGGTCATGGTCATGGTCGTGTCCATGCGCGTGGCCGTGATGGTGGTGGGCATGGCCCGGGCTGTCGTGCAGCCACCACGCGCACAGCAGGTTCACGCCCAGGCCGACCACGGCGATGAGGATGGCCTCGTCGTAGTGGATGGGCGCAGGCACCCACAGGCGCTGCAGCGACTGCACGGCCATCAGTGCGGCCACGCCGAGCAGGGCAATGGCGCTGGTGTAGCCGGCCAGGATCTCGATCTTCCAGGTACCGAAGGCAAAGCGCGGGTCGTGCGCGTAGCGCCGTGCGCAGCGGTAGGCGAACACCGAAAGGCCGAGCGCCAGGGCGTGCGAGCTCATGTGCCAGCCATCGGCCAGCACGGCCATGGAGTTGAACCACCAGCCACCGAAGATCTCGATGAACATCATGCTGACGGTGAGCCACATGGCACGGCGGGTATTGCGTTCGGCCAGTGGATTGCCGTCGTCGAAGCGATGGTCGTGGCGGCGGGAGGCGGCGAGGGCGTCCAGGTGCATGGGGGCATTCATGAGTGGAAGGATACCCCCATAGGGTATACGATACGGCCATGGCACATGTACACAAGAACCGGAAACAACTGCTGACCCGGGTGCGCCGCATCGGCGGCCAGGTGGCGGCGCTGGAGCAGGCACTGGACCGCCCGGAGGGCGCGGCGGGCGACTGCGCGGACGTGCTGGTGCAGGTGGCCGCCGTGCGTGGCGCGGCGCACAGCCTGCTGATGGAGCTGCTGCACGAGCACCTGCAGGAACACGTCGTGGCCGCCGAGGACCCGCAGCAGCGGGCGGCGGAAGCCGAAGTACTGGTGGAACTGCTGCGCCGCTACGGCAAATGACCCGGTAGTGCCGGCCGCTGGCCGGCACTCCGCCGGCTGCGTCGTGGCCGTTTAATGTTATATAGTAACATTTCCATCCGCAGCCCTTCGCCCCGCATGAACCCTGTTTCCCGCGCCGACCGCCGCCTGCCGGTCACCGTGCTGTCCGGCTTCCTGGGGGCCGGCAAGACCACGTTGCTCAACCAGATCCTGCGCAACCGCGATGGCCTGCGCGTGGCGGTCATCGTCAACGACTTGAGCGAGGTCAACATCGATGCGCAGCTGCTGCGCGACGGTGGTGCCGAGCTGCGCCGCACCGAGGAAACGCTGGTGGAGTTCAGCAACGGCTGCATCTGCTGCACCCTGCGCGACGACCTGCTGCAGGAAGTACGCCGCCTGGCCGATGCCGGGCGCTATGACTACCTGCTGATCGAATCCACGGGTATCGGCGAGCCCATGCCGGTGGCTGCCACCTTCGCCGTACGCGACGAGCAGGGCTTCAGCCTGAGCGACATCGCGCGCCTGGACACGATGGTGACCGTGGTCGATGGCAGCGCGTTCCTCGCTGATTTCGGATCGACCCTGCGCCTGGCCGAGCGTGGCCAGCAGGCCGGCCCGGACGATGACCGTGGCGTGGTGGACCTGCTGTGCGAGCAGGTGGAGTTTGCCGATGTGATCGTGGTGAGCAAGGTCGACCAGGCCGATGAGGACGTGCTGCAGGACACGCTGGCGGTGCTGCGCGGCCTGAACCGCGATGCGAAGCTGCTGCTGTCCACGTTTGGCGATGTGCCGCTGCGCGAGCTGCTGGACACCGGACGCTTTGACTTCGACCGTGCACAGCAGGCACCAGGTTGGGTGAAGGAACTGCGTGGCGAGCACACGCCGGAAACCGAGGAGTACGGCATCGGTAGCTTCGTCTATCGCTCGCGCCGGCCGTTCCACCCGGGGCGTTTCGCCCGCGCACTGCAGGAGGGCATGCCCGGTGTGATCCGCAGCAAGGGCTGGTTCTGGCTGGCCAACCGCATGGACTGGGTGGGCGAGTTGAGCAGCGTGGGGGCGGCGACGCGTACGCAGGCGGCTGGCTTCTGGTACGCGGCGCGCGAGCGCGTGCGTGCCGGCAATGAGGACACCACACCGCTGTTGCCGCCGACACCGCTGCCGTACAGCGACCTGGGCTGGGCGCGGCAGCAGGCCGACTGCTGGAGCGCGCCGCTGCCGGGGCGGGAGGAATTCCCGGATGGCGAGGCACACGCGGCGATGGCCCGCCTCTGGCACCCGCTCTGGGGCGACCGCAGGCAGGAGTTGGTGGTGATTGGCGTGCACATGGATGAGCGTGCGGTGCGCGCGGCGTTGGATGCGTGCCTGCTCAACGACAGCGAACTGCGCGCGGGGCCGTTGTTGTGGCAGCAGTTGCCGCAGGCGTTCCCGGTGTGGAAGCGCTGAGGGCAGAAGCATCCACGCGTGGCGTGGCTCTACTGGACCGCGTACATCCACGCGGTACGTGGATGGCGGGGCACACCCGGATCAGTAGATCCACGCCATGCGTGGATGGCGGGGCACGCCCGGATCAGTAGATCCACGCCATGCGTGGATGGCGGGGCACAACCAGACCAGTAGATCCACGCCATGCGTGGATGGCGGGGCACGCCCGGATCAGTAGATCCACGCCATGCGTGGATGGCGGGGCACAACCAGACCAGTAGATCCACGCCATGCGTGGATGGCGCGGTCATCGGGCCGGGGTCAGAGCCCTTTTGCGTGGCAAAAGGGATCCGACCCCGGGTCTGCTACAACGCGTCGCGCCACTGCCAGCCATCGCCGCCCACCTTCAGCACCTGCGTTGGCCGCAACGCACGCAGCAGGTGGGTGTCATGGCTGACCATCACCAGTCCGCCTTCCCACGCACCCAGCAGCGATTCCAGTGCCTGTAGTGCCGTCAGGTCCAGCGCGTTGCCGGGCTCGTCCAGCAGCAACAGCTGCGGTGCCGGTTGCGCGTAAAGCACGCTGGCCAGCGCACCCTTTACCCGCTCGCCGTCGCTGAGGCTGCTGGCGGGGCGCTGGATGCGGTGTGCATCCAGCCCGAGCAGGGCCAACCGTGTGCGCAGCTCGGCCGGGTCGGCGGCCGCGTTGGCCGCCTGCACGGTGTCGAGGATGCTGCGCTCGCCAGCCAGGGCCAGCAGTTGCTGGTCGAGCAGGGCCAGCGGTGCGTGCCGCTGCACCTCGCCCGCACGCGCCTGCAGCTGCCCGGCCAGTACGCGCAGCAGGGTGGATTTGCCGCTGCCGTTGTCGCCCACCACGGCGATGCGCTGGCCACGGCGGATCTCCAGCTGCAGCGGTGCGCTGCAACCGTGCGGCAGCACCAGATCGTGTGCCTGCAGCAGGCGCGCGCTGCCACGCTCGCCATCGCTGGCAAACAGGGCAAGTTCGGGGGCGGCCTGCACGGCTGCCGCCGCACTGCGCAGCTGCTGCGCGCTGGCCTGCAGGCGGTCGGCCTGGATCTGCTGCGCGCGGCCCCGGGTGGCCTCCGCACGCTGCTTCTGCCCGCCCAGCAGGATCGGTGCCTGGTTGGCCTGCTTGGCATCGCGGTTGCCGCGCGCTTGCCGCTGCTGCTGGCGTTCGTGCTGTTCGCGCGCGCTGCGTTGCTGCTGGCGGTGCTGCGCGCGGGCATGGTCGAGCTGCGCGGCGGCGGCATCGCGCTCGGCCGCGCGCGCGTCGGCATAGTGCTGCCAGGGCCCGCCATAGCGGTGCAGCCCGCGTGCATCCAGTTCCACGATCTGCTGCATGTTGGCCAGCAGTTCGCGGTCGTGGCTGATGACCAGCAGCCCGCCCGGCCAGCGCTGCAGCTGCTGGTACAGCTGCTGGCGGTTGCGCGCATCCAGATGATTGCTGGGCTCGTCGAGGATGAGCCAGTCGGCACCGCTGGCCCATCCGCCGGACAGGGCCACGCGCATGGCCTGGCCGCCACTGAGGCGTGCGGCTGGCTGGGTGGGCTGCAGGTCATCGGGCAGGCCGAAGGCATGCCACTGCTGCTGCAGGCGTTCGCGCAGGTCCCAGCGGTCGCCGACGCAGGCGAAGTCCGCTTCGTCGATGCTGCCGGCTTCGATGCGCGCCAGCGCGGCCAGTGCATCACCGACGCCGGCCAGTTCGCCGACCGAGCCGCGCGGCGGATAGCCGGGCGTGGGCAGCAGGAAGACCCGGCCGCTGCTGCGTACCTGGCCGCTGTCGGGCAGCAGTTGCCCGGACAGCAGGCGCGCGAGCACGCTCTTGCCGGTGCCATTGGCGCCAACGAGGCCGGTGGCCACCGGTTCAAAGGAAAACGACAGTTCGGAAAACAGCGATCGGCCATCGGCCAACCGATAGGACACGCGATCGAGCGCGAGGGAATGCGTGGTCATGCGACCTCCATGGGATGCCTGGTTCTCCCCTGCGCACAGGGGCGGGAAGAGTCGGGCCGTCTAGTTGAAAGACGGCGGCATCACTGGCGCATCGGTCGCGAGCCTCTTGGAGGAATGAGGGGGGATTATAGCGCTGGTGGCTGAATGGTCGCGGTGGCGATGCCCCTTCATCCACGCATGGCGTGGATCTACCGGGCTACGGGACGGTGATGCCTCGTCATCCACGCATGGCGTGGATCTACCGGGCTACGGGACGGTGATGCCTCGTCATCCACGCATGGCGTGGATCTACTGGGTTACGGGACGGTGTCCAGCCGCGCCAGGCGATAGTGTGCGGCCGGGCTACGGCACGGTGTCCAGCCGCGCGCCGATGAAGTCGATGAACACCCGCAGCTTCGGCAGCACGTGGCGGCCGGAGGGCCACAGCAGGTGGAAGGTGCCGCAGGAATGCACGTGTTCGTCGAGCACGGTGACCAGGCGGCCCTCGGCGAGGGCATCGCGGACCGAGTGCACCGGCACGAAGGCCAGACCGATATCGCGCAGGGCCAGTTCCACCCGCGCTTCGATGGTATTGGCGACCATGTGCACCGGCAGGTCCTGCGCAGCCTGTTCGTCCGGCCACTGCACCGGCCACGGCTCGAGCTTGCCGCTGCTGGGGAACTTGTAGTGCAGCAGGGTGTGCTGCGGCAGGTCGGCCGGGGCCTTGGGCACGCCGCGCCGCTGCAGGTAGGACGGTGAGGCGACGATGCGCCGTGGAAACACGCCCAGGCGCCGGGCATTCATCCGCGAATCGCTCGGTTCGCCGACACGCAGCACGGCATCGAAGCCTTCCTCGATGACATCGACCAGGCGGTCGCTGAAATCCAGGTCGAGGCGGATGTCCGGATAGGCGGCCATGAAATCGGCCAGCAACGGCAGGGTCAGGTCGCCCACCAGCGGCAGGCTGATGCGCAGCGTGCCGCTGGGTGCGGCGTGCGGCTGGGCCAGTTCGGTGCGTGCAGCATCGCGCTCGGCGAGGATGCGGCGGCAGCGCGCCAGGAACAGCTGGCCCTCGGCGGTGAGGGTGATGCTGCGCGTGCTGCGATGGAACAGGCGTACGCCCAGCGCGTGTTCCAGCCGCGCCACGCACTTGCCGGCGGCCGAGGCGGAGATGCCCTGCAGGCGGCCGGTCTCGACGAAGCTGCGGGTGTCGGCGGCATGCACGAAGGTCTGCAGGTTGGCGAGGTTGTCGAGGACGGACATGGGCGGCGCAGCGGGAAAACCGCAGGGTAGGGCCAGTTGCAGCGTGCGGCTAGGTGGCCGTTGCAACACTGCGGTTCAACACCGCTGCGCTGGCAGCCCGCCCGTGCTGTCCGTGCAGGGCGCCGATTGCGGACCTGCCGGTCCGCGAAGCGCGGAGCGCCGCCCCGCTTTTTGCATCGGCGCGCGCTGCCTAAGGTGGCGGCCCTCCCCCCAAGGATTGCCCCATGAATGCTCTTCCTGTCGACGCATCCACGCCCACACTGCCCGGCGTGGACCGTGTACTGCAGCAGGCCCATCCGCAGCGCCTGGTGGGTGCGGTGGTGCTGGTGCGCGAACACGGCGTGCTGCGCCATGCCAGCGCCAGCGGCATGGCCGACCGCGAGGCGGGTACGCCGATGCAGCGCGACCAGCTGTTCCGCCTGGCCTCGGTGAGCAAGCCGCTGCTGACCACGGTGATCCTGCGCCTGGTGGCCGACGGCGTGCTCGATCTGGATGCACCGGTGCAGCGTTGGCTGCCGACGTTCCGCCCGGCGCTGGCCGATGGCAGCGTGCCGCCGATCAGCCTGCGGCAGCTGCTGAGCCATAGCAGTGGCCTGGGCTACCGCTTCCTCGAAGCCGACGCCGCAGGGCCCTATGCGCGTGCCGGCGTCAGCGATGGCATGGACGCCAATCCGGTGAGCCTGCAGGACAACGTGCAGCGCATCGGCCAGGTACCGCTGCTGTTCGCACCGGGCAGCCAGTGGCTGTATTCGCTGGGCGTGGATGTGGCCGGTGCCGTGGCCGAAGCGGCGAGCGGGCAGACCCTGCAGCAGCTGTTTGATCGCCTGCTGGCACAGCCGCTGGGACTGCGCGATACCGGCTTCAGCACGGCGCAGGGCGCGCGCCTGGCGACGCCCTATGTGAGCGATGCGCCGCAGCCGCACCGGCTGCAGGAAGGCGAGGTCGTCGCGCCCTTCGACGGCACGGTGGGCATCGAATACAGCCTGGCACGCGCCACCGACGACAGTCGCTACGCCTCGGCCGGTGCAGGGCTGGTCGGCAGCGCCGATGAGGTGATGACCGTGCTCGAAGCGCTGCGCGATGTGCAGGCGTCTGCGTTGCTGCCGCCGGAACTGGCGGCAGAGATGGGCCGCGTGCAGGCCGGCGAGCAGGGGCCGGCCGATCCGCCGGGCTGGGGCTTCGGCCTGGGCTTTGCGGTGCTGCGCGACCCGGCCGCCTCAGGCACGCCACAGGGCGTGGGCACGTGGCGCTGGGGCGGTGCCTACGGCCACAGCTGGTTCGTCGACCCGGCGCGTGGCCTCAGCGTGGTGGCGCTCACCAACACCCTGTACGAGGGCATGCACGGCGCGTTCGTCGATGACCTGCGCGATGCGGTGTACCGCGATCTGGAGGCGGCGCAATGAGCGGCCATGCCATCGACGCATCGTCGCCTGCAGGTGAAGCAACGCGGTTGCCGTGGAATGGACTGCTGGCCCTGGCCGGGGGCAGCTTCATCACGCTGTTGACCGAGACCCTGCCGGCGGGCGTGCTGCGGCCGATGGGGCAGAGCCTAGGCGTGAGCGATGCGGCCGTGGGCCAGCTGGTGAGCGTGTATGCACTGGGATCGGTGCTGGCGGCGCTGCCCATGACCGCGCTGACCCAGCGGCTGCCCCGCCGGCCGTTGCTGCTGGCGGCGATTGCCGGCTTCGTTGTGGTCAACGCACTGACGGCGCTGACCAGCAACTACACGCTGCTGCTGGTGGTGCGCTTCCTGGCAGGCGTGGGGGCGGGCCTGTTGTGGTCGCTGGTGGCCGGCTATGCCGCGCGCCTGGTGGTGCCGGCGCTGCAGGGACGGGCGATTGCGGTGGCGATGGTGGGTTCGCCATTGGCGCTGTCGCTGGGGGTGCCGGCGGGCACGCTGCTGGGCCAGCAGATCGGCTGGCGCTGGGCGTTCGGCCTGATGGCGCTGCTGGCGGTGCTGCTGCTGGCCTGGGTGCGCTGGGCGGTTCCTGCACTGCCGCCGGCGGGCGGCGGCCAGCGGGTGCCGCTGGGCACGGTGTGGCGCCTGCCCGGCGTGCGCAGCACCCTGCTGGTGATGGCGCTGTACGTGCTGGCGCACAACGTGCTGTACACCTATATCGAGCCGCTGGCGATCCTGGCCAACGCGCAGCACTGGCTGGACCGCGTGCTGCTGGCCTTTGGCGTGGCCGCCGTTGCCGGCATCGGCATTGCCGGCTGGGGCGTGGATCGCCATCTGCGCGCGCTGGTGTGGGCGGCGGTGGCCGGCTTCGTGCTGGCGGTGGCGGCGCTGCTGCTGTGGCCGGGCGTGCCGCAGGTGCTGCTGCTGGCCAGCGTGCTGTGGGGCGTGGCGTTTGGCGCGGTGCCGACGCTGTTCCAGACCGCCGTGGCCCGCCGTGCCGGTGCCGCGGCCGACCTGGCGCAGTCGATGCTGGTGACCGGCTGGAACCTGGCGATTGCCGCAGGCGGCGTGGCGGGTGGCGTGGTGCTGCAGTCGGTTGGCGCAGGGCAGCTGGCGTGGTTGCCGCTGCTGTTGCTGGCCGTGTGCGCGGCGTGGTTGTGGGTGAGGCCGAAGGCCTGGGTGTAGCGGCGGTTGCATGGGGTTGCCGGCCAGCGGCCGGCACTACCAGGCCCGCGTCATCCACGCATGGCGTGGATCTACTGAGCGCAGCGACCCGCGTTTGCCTTTGCTCTTTCTGTTGATTCCGTGGTCGGACGCCGCAGCCTACCCGCCCGGCCAACCCTCGGATTACGGCCGCCCCGCCACGAGGGGCTCCGCCGTTGGCCGTCATTCTTCCGCGCCGGCCTGTTCGATCGGCACGCTGCGTGGGTTCTGCATGTCCTCGCGCGCGGCGCCGTAGCGCTGCTGGCGCTGGTGGTGGAAGGCGATGAACGCATCGCGCGGCAACGGGCGCGAGAACAGCCAGCCCTGCCCGAACTGCACCTGCTGGCTGTGCAGGTAGGCCAGCTGCGGTTCGGTTTCCACGCCTTCGGCCACCACCCACAGGCCCAGTTCCCTGGCCATGTCGATGATGTGCGGGGTGACCGGGCTGGTGGCGCTCTCGGTGCCGATGGCATCGACGAACGACTTGTCGATCTTCAGCGCATCCAGCGGCAGCTGTTCCAAATACTGCAGGCTGGAATAGCCGACGCCGAAATCGTCGATGGCGATGCTGTGGCCGGCGCGGCGCGCAGCGGCCAGCATGGTGCGTGCACGGTCGGCATCGAGGAAGCCGCGTTCGGTGGCTTCCAGCCAGATCTGCTGCGGCAGGATGCCGCTGCCGGCCATGCGCTGGGTGATCGACTTCAACGCGCGGCCGCTGATGATGTCCTCGGCCGCGAGGTTGATGGCGATGTGCGCGCTGCGGTCCTGCACCAGCAGGTCACGCATGTCCGACACCACGTTCTCGATCACCAGGTCGGTGAGCGCGGTGATCAGGCCGTGCTCCTCGGCCAGCGGCACGAAGATGTCCGGCCGCACCTGGGTGCCGTCGGGGCGCTGCCAGCGCACCAGGGCTTCGGCGCCGACGCAGATGCCGGTCTCCAGCTCGATGATGGGCTGGTAGTGCAGGTACAGCTCGCGGCGGCGGATGGCGATGGCCAGCTCGCCACGCAGCGAGAGGCGGCGGCGCGACAGCCAGATCACCACGCCGGTGCCGATGCCGGCCAGCAGCAGCCCCACCGGCACGAACAGCCAGGCCTGCTGGCGGAAGGTGGCCGCCAGCGCGGTGCGCGGCCCGGTGGCGATGGCCAGCCACTCGTTGTTGCGGGCAGTGGCGTACAGGGTGTCGTTGTCGAGGCCCTCGCCGGGCTCGCGCAGCAGCCGCGCCAGCAGGGCCTCGTCGATGCCGCTCTGCTTGGACAGCAGGCGGCCGTCGGGGCTGGCCAGGGCCAGGCGCACCTGCGGGTCGGCGATGACATCGACGAAACGGCGCGGGTCGACCAGCGTGTCGTAGGAGCCGTACAGGATGGACAGCACCTTGCGCTGCTCGGTGGCCTGCGGGCGCACGTCCACCTTGATGCCGGCGCCATCGCTGGTGACGTGGTCCGGGGTGGGCTGGGCGACATTCCCCTCGAACGCACCCCACGAGGTGCACCGCAGCTTGCCCGCTTCGAAGTAACCCATCTGGTCGACCGAGGGCGTGGTCATCACCAGCGTCTGCAGGCGCCGCACGTGCGCGGCGCTGCACGGGGGCAGGCGCGACGCTTCGGCCGACTTCAGTACGGCCAGCGATTCCTGGTAGGAGACGTCGGCGCGACGCAGGGCGCGTCCGGCGATCTCGTGCAGGCGCCGCTGTTCCAGGCCGACGGCGCTGTTCCAGGTGGCATAGACCATCGCGGCGATCGGCACGATGGCCACCAGGATCGACAGCAGGGTCGCGCCGATGATCACGCCCAGGCGGCTCATGGCAGGGTTTCCAGCGGGCGGGGCAGGGCGCTGCGCATGGCGGGCCGGTCCTTGGTCGGATGCGCTATCTGAGCATGTTGCAGCGCCGGGGGAAATGGGCGGGGCCACCAAGGGGCCGTATTGGGCTGAAAGCGCTGCGATTTGACGCGTCCACCCAGCGGGACGCTGGCGCTCGGCGCCGCAGAGGACTACCGTCGGGGGCTTCACCCGCCCCTTCCCGCGCCCATGACCGAGCCCGCCACGCCCCCCGAACACCTGCGCCGCAGCCTGTCCAACCGCCACCTGCAACTGATCGCCATCGGCGGTGCCATCGGTACCGGCCTGTTCATGGGGTCGGGCAAGACCATCAGCCTGGCCGGCCCGTCCATCCTGTTCGTCTACCTCATCATCGGCGCGATGCTGTTCTTCGTGATGCGCGCGATGGGCGAGCTGCTGCTGTCCAACCTGCAGTACAAATCCTTCATCGATTTCTCCACCGATCTGCTCGGCCCCTGGGCCGGGTTCTTCTGCGGGTGGACGTACTGGTTCTGCTGGATCGTCACCGCCATCGCCGATGTCATCGCCATCGCCGCCTATGCGCAGTTCTGGTTCCCCGAACTGCAGGCCTGGATACCCGCACTGCTGTGCGTGATGCTGCTGCTGGGCCTGAACCTGGTGACGGTCAAGCTGTTCGGCGAAATGGAATTCTGGTTCGCGCTGATCAAGATCGTGGCCATCTGCGCGCTGATCATCACCGGTGCCGGCCTGGTCGCGTGGGGCTTCACCTCGCCCAGCGGGCATACCGCTTCGCTGTCCAACCTGTGGAATGACGGCGGCATGTTCCCGATGGGCCTGGTCGGCTTCTTCGCCGGTTTCCAGATCGCGGTGTTCGCCTTCGTCGGCATCGAGCTGGTGGGCACCACCGCCGCCGAAACCGCTGACCCGGAGCGCAACCTGCCCAAGGCGATCAACTCGATCCCGGTGCGCATCATCATCTTCTACGTGCTGGCCCTGGTGGCGATCATGGCGGTGACGCCGTGGCGCCAGGTGGTGCCGGACAAGAGCCCGTTCGTGCAGCTGTTCGTGCTGGCCGGCATTCCCGCTGCGGCCAGCCTGATCAACTTCGTGGTGCTGACCTCGGCCACCTCGTCGGCCAACAGCGGCATCTTCTCCACCAGCCGCATGCTGTACGGCCTGGCCGAAGAGGGCCACGCCCCGCGCGGCCTGTCGCGCCTGTCGCGCGCGGCGGTGCCGGCCCGCGGCCTGCTGTTCTCGTGCCTGTGCCTGCTGGGCGGCACCCTGCTGATCTACCTGATCCCGAACCTGGTGACCGCCTTCACCCTGGTGACGACGCTGGCGACGGTGCTCTTCATCTTCGTCTGGTCGCTGATCCTGGTGGCCTACATGGTCTACCGCCGCCGCTACCCGGAACGCCATGCGGCGTCGATCTTCAAGATGCCCGGCGGCGTCGCCATGTGCTGGGCGTGCCTGGTGTTCTTCGCTGGCGTGCTGGTGCTGCTGAGCCTGCAGGCCGACACCCGCCAGGCCCTCGTGGCCAGCCCGGTGTGGTTCGTGCTGCTGGGTGCGGGGTATTGGCTGCGGAGGCGGGCGGGGTAGAGTCGACCGTTGGTCGACTATCGCGCGCAGCGCGGGGTTTTCGCGTTCTGATCGGGAGAGCAGTCGACCAACGGTCGACTCTACCGGGATTCACCAGAATTTCGCGGGCGCGGCCGGATCATCCGGCCGCCATGACCCTCCGCCTCGTCCTCATTGCGCTGTTGCTGCTGCCGGGCCTGGCCAGCGCCCGCACGGTCTACCGCTGCGTGCAGGGCAACACGATCAGCCTGGCCACCGCGCCGGAGCCAGGCTCGCGCTGTACGCCGAAGGAGATCGACGACAACGCCATCCAGGCCCCCAACCTGTGGGGCAACATGGGCGTCTTCAGCGGCGTGCTGTACGAACGCGAGCAGGACGGGGCGCTGGTCTATTCCACCCGCAACCTGCCCGGTTCGCGCGTGTTCCTGAAATTCACCGTCGCCACCCCGCCCGGTGAGCCGGCCCACGAAGGCCTGGGCAAGGTCGGCAAGCCGCAGCTGGCCCAGCATGCCAAACAGTTCAAGGCGGCCGCCAAGGCTACCGGTGTCGATGACGCCTGGCTGCGCGCGATCGCCCATGCCGAGAGCAACTTCGATGCGCTGGCCGTCTCCAGCAAGGGCGCGCAGGGGGTGATGCAGCTGATGCCCGATACCGCGCTGGAATACGGCGTGCGCGATCCGTTCTCGCCGCAGCAGTCCATCGACGGCGGTGCCCGCTACATGCGTGCGCTGCTGCGGCGCTACAACGGCGATCGCGCGCTGTCGGCGGCCGCCTACAACGCCGGCATCGGTGCGGTGACCCGCTACAGGGGCGTGCCGCCGTATGCCGAAACCCTGGCCTACGTGGACAAGGTGATGGCGCTGTACGCGCGCTACCGGGAAGCGATGGGCATCCGCAGCGAAGTGCCTGCGAAGTAGCGCTTACTCGAAGGGGTAGAGCGCATGCCGCCCGCGTGTGCCGACGGCGGCGATGGCCTCGCGTACATCGCCGCGCTGCAGCAGCTGCTGCAGGAGCACGTCACGTTCGGCGGCCAGTGGCCACCTCGGAATATCACCGTACTGCTGTGCTTCCTGCAGCATGTTCTGCCGGGTATCCACACTGCGCAGACGTCGGATGATCTCTGCTGCGGCGTCGTCCTGGCGGCCCTGGGCCAGCAGCGCATGCAGGTAAGGATCGCGATCATTGCCCTTGCGACCGGCAATGGCGGCGGTCGCGCGCGCCACGGCCGCCGCGTCACCCAGTTGCTGGTAGGCCACCACCCGGACCAGATCGGCCACGCTCTTTCCGTATTCGCTGATGTCGTGCAGTTCTTCCATCAGGGCCAGGGCCTGCGCGGGCTGCCGGTCATCGGCCAGCCACAGGGCCAGGTTCAACTGCTGGCCGACAGCGGCATGGCCATCTGGACCGAAGGACATGGCGTGGCGCAGCGTGGCGACCGCCGCGTCGGTCTGTCCGAGCCGGCGCTGCGCTTCCGCGCGCAGGTTGAGCAGCCAGGCCGTCTCCATCAGGGCCTCATCGTCGTGCACAAAGAACGCGGGCGTGGCGTCGGCGAACGGCGCGCTGGCCTCGAGCAGGCCCGTGTTGTCGCCGGCCTGCAGCAGGGCGGTCAGCAACGCAGTGACGCGCGGCAGCTGGTCCGGACGTGCCTGCACGTTGGCGCGCAGCAGGGCCACGTAGGCGGGCAGCGCAGCTTCGGCGGAGAGCGGTGTGGCGCGGGCCGCCATCGCGGCATCGAAGCGGCGATCAATGCTCAGGTGCAGCAGTGGCATCGGCTGATCGATACGCGCGACCGTGCGCTGCAGGGCCTCGGTCTGGCCTGCGTCGGCCTGCAGTTCGGCCAGCCGTTGCCATCGGAACTGGGGATCCTGGCCCTCATCGGTCCACCGCGCATCAAACAGCGCCTGCAGCAGCGGCTGAAGCGCTGCATTGTCGTCCCGCAGGGCCTGTGTCAGATGGTTGACCAGCACTGGCTCGAAGCGTGCAGTGGCATTGTCACCGTTCCACGCCAGAGCCTCGCACAGGGCACGTGCAGCGTCGGCAGGGCGGCCGGCGCGCGCATAGAACAGCGATCGCGTATCCCGCGGATAGGCCCGCTCCGGCGTGAGCACCTGCGCCTTGCGCAGCAGGGCCAGCGCCTCGTCGGTATGCGTGTCCACCAGGGTCAGCCAGGCCTCCAGTTCGTAGACATTGGCCTGCATTTCGTTGCCGCTGCGCGCCAGTTGCGGGTCGGCCCGCAGGCGTGCCAGCAGTGCACGGGCGCGCGTGTAATCGCCCTGCTGGGCGGCAGTCCAGCCCATTGCCAACTGCTCGGACGGGGTGGCCTCGGACATCGCGCTGGCCAGCTTCTGTGGAGGAAGATTCGCGGCCCATGTCGCAGGCACGAAGCAGAACGAGAGTGCCAGCAGGGCGCGGGGAAACGGAGCGGACACACGAACTGGCATGCAGGCGACCCTTCCATGGAGTGCGCTGATTGAAGCCCGATTGCAGGGCGAGCACAAGCACCGCCCTCGACGCGGTTGCAGCCAGCGTCTATCGTCGTGGCCTCTTTCAGGGCAGGGCGAACGCGAGCGATGGCACGGCGGCAATGGATGGCAGTGGGTGTGGTGGTGGCAACGGCAGCTGCGCTGGCCGCGACCTGGTGGGAACGCCCCGCACAGGCACCGGACGCGCCCGTTGGCCCGCAACCCACGCCGCTGGCCTGGACCGCGCAGATCGAGCCAATGGCCGGTGATGGCCACCCCGGCGACCGCGACGGCGCCTCGGCGCAGGCGCGTTTCGCCGAACCCTATGCACTGCTGCGCAGAGCCGATGGCAGCGTGTACTTCACCGATGCCGGCGACAACAACCGCATTCGCCGCCTTCTGGCCGATGGCCGCGTTGAAACGGTGGCCGGGCAGGGCGAGGGCCTGGCCGATGGGCCGGGCCTGCAGGCCCGCTTCAATACGCCGTCGGGCATTGCCGCCGATGCGCAGGGCAACCTGTACGTGGCCGACACCGGCAACCACGCGATCCGCCGCATCGGCACCGATGGCCAGGTGACCACCGTGGCCGGTGGCACCCAGGGCTTCGCTGATGGCCCGGCGGCGCAGGCGCGCTTCGATGGCCCGATGGGCATCGCCGTGGATGCGCAGGGCCAGGTGTTCGTGGCCGATACCTGGAACGACCGCATCCGGGTGATCGGCACCGATGGCAACGTGCGTACCCTGGCCGGTGGCGATCGCCCGGGCTTCGCCGATGCGGTGGCGGGCGAGGCCCGCTTCGACACACCGGTGGCGCTGGCCTTCGATGCGCACGGTGCGCTGCTGGTGGCCGACTTCTTCAACAACGCGGTGCGCCGCGTCGGCGCCGATGGCACGGTCAGCACCGTGGTCGGCAACGATGGGGTGATCAACGGACCGCTGTCGCTGGCCACGACCCACGATGGCGTGCTGTACGTGGGTGATTTTGCCGGGCGCCTGGTGCAGGTGACCCCGCAGGGCCACCAGGTGACGCTGCTCGGCAACGACCGGCTGCCACGCTTGGCCCGGCCCAGCGGGCTGGCCGTGGAAGACGATGGCAGCCTGCTGGTGGCCGACGCCGCCGGCTATCGCGTGCACCGCGTGCGCCCGCTGGCGGTGGGCGTGCTGCCTGCACCCGCGCTGGTGGGCCCGGCCGCGGATGCCGCATTGCCCGACACTGGCGGTCGCTGGCCGCTGGCCCCGCAGGAGGGCTGGCATGAAGTGGTTGGCACGCTGGGCGAAGTGCGCGGCACCTTCACTGGCGAAAGCCGCCACCACCTTCACGGCGGCTTCGATGTGCGCGGCGACGTCGGCCAGACCGTGCTGGCCATCGCCGACGGCAAGATCAGCAGTCCGATCGCGGCCTGGAGCCTGGGTGGCCAGGCCGAAGGGCTGGCGGTGGGGCGCTTGAACTACATCCACATGCGCGTGGGCCGCACGCCCGCCGGCCAGCCGTTCGACGCGCGCTGGCAGCCGCTGTACGGCGAGGACGGCAAGCTGGAGCGCATCCGCGTGCGCCGTGGCACGCGCATCCACGTGGGCGACCGCCTGGGCAGCATCAACAGCCAGGCGCACGTGCATCTGCAGGTGGGCACCAGCGGTTTCGAGACCAATGCGGTGGCGCTGGGCTTCACCGGTTACGCCGATCACTTCGCACCGCGTATCACCGATGTCGGCCTGCTGGATGACAACGACCAGCCGCTGGCCGCCGGCAGCGATGGCGTGGTGATGCTGGCCCGGCAGGGGCGTGGCGTGCAGATCGTGGTGGAAGCGTGGGACCAGGTGGACAACAACCTGCCGCGCCGCCGCCTGGGGCCGTACCAGGTGGGCTACCAGATCCTCGATGCCGCCGGGCAGCCGCTGCAGGGCTACGAGCAGCCGCGCTGGAACATCGTGTTCAACCGCATGCCGCCGCAGAAGCAGGCGGTGAAGGTGGCCTATGCGCCGGACAGTGGCATCACCGTGCATGGCAGTGCGGTCACGCGGTTCCGTTACCTGGCCACCAACACCGTGCGCGACGGGTTGATGGAAACCGGGCGCTGGCAGCCGGCGGCCTTGCCGCCGGGCGAGTACATCATCCGCGGCAGTGCGCGCGACTACAGCGGCAATGAAGGCATCGGCAGGCGCGAGATCAGGGTGCGGCTGCTGCCATAGCCGCGGCCGGTGCGCCGCAGCGTTCGCGCTCGGCGTCCATGTCTTCCAGTGGCCGCACCTCGATGCTGCCGAAGCGCGCCCACGGGAAATCGCGGGCGATGCGCATGGCTTCGTCGCGGTCGCGTGCGCGGATGAGGTTGAAGCCGGCCAGCAGTTCGCGGGTTTCGGCGAAGGGGCCATCGAGCACGCGGCTGTGGCCATCGCGCACGCGCAGGGTCTGGGCGGTGTCGACGGGTTGCAGTTTCTGCGCGGCGAGCAGGGTGCCTTCGGCCTGCAGCTGATCGGCGTGGGCGAGGCAGTCGCGCATCAGGGCATTGAACTCTTCGCTGGGCAGGGCCTGCAGCAGGGCGGGTTCGATGTAGATGAGGAGCAGGTACTGCTGCATGGCACGGTCCTGGCGGGGGCGGGGTTCCATGATGGCGCAGGTTTGCCTGCGGGCATGCTGCAGCGCGAAAGGCCGCCTGCGGCGGGGGATCAGCGAATGGCGGAGCCCCTCCGTGGTGGGGTTGGGTTGGTCGCCAGAAGCGGGGCTCTCCGGGCTTGGCCGGTCGGGGTGGGGGCGCGGGACACGCCGTAAACCCATCCCTGGGGGCTCGTAGGCGCCATCCATGGCGCCTGCGGTCCCGCGCCCCCACCCCGACCGGCCCTGGACAGGTTCACGCGGCTGACCCACCACGGGAAATCAACAGCAAAAACAGAAAGCGGGTCGCTTCGCTCGCACAGCCGAGGCTGCCAGCCAACCGCTTTTGCTTTTGCCTTTTTCTCTTGATCTTCCGTGGTGGGCGCGCGGGAACGTGTCCGTGGCCGGGAGGGTGGGTTGGCTGGGGGCGTGAGCCGCATGGATGCGGCGACCGAGCCTTATCTGATTGGAATCTGGCAGCGTAGGTGTCGAGAGCCGGCGTGGGCCGCCGTATGAGCCTGGATCTCGACG
>NZ_JASGBW010000047.1:0-22091 GCF_030053215.1 Stenotrophomonas sp. PFBMAA-4
GGAAGGCTACTCACCGCGACCTCAGGCAGGGCGCTGTTGGCGGCCTGGGTGGTGGCCGGCTGGCCACGGGCCGGCGCGCCATCGGCGGGCAGGCGCTGCACCAGGCGGTCGATGTCGCTGGGCGCGGCGGCACGCGGGGCGGGTGCCGGGCGTGCCGCGGCAACCGTCGTGGCAGCCGCCGCAGCCTCGGCCGCACGGCGCTCGCGGCGCGAGGGTTTCTGCGCAAGCAGGTTGCTTTCGCCCGGCTGCAGCGCGCGCACTTCCACGTTGCCGGTGCCCCGCTGGGTGATGCCCAGGCGCACGGCGGCAGCGTAGCTGAGGTCGACCACGCGGCCATCATGGAACGGGCCGCGATCGTTGACGCGCACGATCACCGATTCACCGTTGTCCAGGTTGGTCACGCGGGCGAAGCTCGGCAGCGGCAGCGTCTTGTGGGCGGCGGTGAACTGGTACATGTCATAGACCTCGCGGTTGGAGGTCAGGCGGCCGTGGAACTTGGCGCCGTAATACGACGCGGTGCCGCGCTCGACGTAGTCATGGGTATCGTCGAGCACCTTGTACGACTTGCCCAGCACCACGTACGGCGATTTGTTGCCGATCACCGAGCGCTCGATCGCGGTCACTTCCGGCTCGGGAATGCAGGCCACGTTGGGCACGTAGCTGGGCGTGGTGTCCTTCACCCCCGGCTTGTACAGGCCGCCGGCGGTGTAGTTGCCGCGGGTGCTGGGATCCTCGGTGGCGGCCGCATACGGCGAACCGTCCGGGCAGTGCGGCGGGCGCCCGCCTTTGCCCTTGCCCTGCACCACCGTGCTGGGCACCTTGCCGCCATGGCCGGCACTGGGTTTGTCCGGTGCGCTGCTGCAGGCCGCCAGCGCCAGCACGACCATTCCGGGGACCAGCCATCTGATGTTCATGCCGGGGGCAGCTCCTGTCCGGCAATGGCCTGCGACAACTGGAACACGGCCATCGCGTACATCTTCGAGAGGTTGTAGCGGGTGATCGCGTAGTAGTTCTGGAAGCCCAGCCAGTACTGCTTGCCGTTGCTGGCTTCCAGGGTGATCGGGGTGGCGGTGGCACCCGGCTGTACCGGCGCGCTGGGCTGGTAGCCGCGCTGGGCCAGGTCGGCCAGGGTCCAGGTGGGCATCCACTCGGTCGGGTTGAATTCCTCGCGGCCCGGGGCCAGCGTGGCCGGCACCGCCACCTGGCCGCCACGCACCCAGCCGCCCTTCTTCACGAAGTAGTTGGCGATGGACGAGAACACGTCGTCGTAGCTGGTGAACAGGTCGCGGCGGCCATCGCCGTTGCCATCCACGGCGTAATCCAGGTAGCTGGACGGCATGAACTGGCCCATGCCCATCGCACCGGCATAACTGCCCTTGAGCGTGGTGATGTCCAGCTTCTCTTCGCGGCCCAGTTCGAACAGCTTGGCCAGCTCGTCGCGGAAGAACAGTTCGCGGCGCACTTCGCGTTCCAGCTTGGCCGGGTCGCCGCTGCGCGGGTAATAGAAGGCCAGCGTGTACAGCGCATCGAGCACGCGGTGGCTGCCGGCATTCTTTCCGTAGCTGGTTTCCACGCCGATGATGGCCACGATCACTTCGGCCGGCACGCCGGTGCGCTGCTGCACGCGGTCCAGCTCGGCGCGGTGCTCGGCCAGGAACGCGCGGCCGCCATCGATGCGTGCCTTGCTGATGAACATCGGACGATATTCATTCCACGGCTTGACCCGCTCGGCGGGCCGCGACATGGCAGCGATGATCGGCTGGCGCACCTGCGCCTGGTCGAGCACGCGGGCGATCTCGGCCGGTGCCAGGCCATAGCGCTTGGCGGTATCGGCAATGAAATTGGCGCGGGCGGTTTCGAACGGCACCGGGGTGAGGTCGACCGGCGGCGCAGTGGCGGCGGTCGCTTCCGGGGCGGCTTCGGCCGGGCCCTGCGCGGGCTTGCCGGCCGGGTGGCGCGGCGTGCTGCTGGCCTGGGGTGAAGTCGGCGGGGACGTCGGCTGGGTCGCGCAGGCGACCAGACCGAGGGTGAGCAAGCAGGCCAGGGTGCGTCGAATCATCGTCGCAGGTTAGCAGGTCATGGATGAATTAAAACCCCTAACACCATGAATCACAACGATTTGCGCGCGTTCAGCGGGAAATGTGAAGGCGTCGTGAGCACCCGGCCCCATTCAGGCAGAGGTTGCCGGTTGCGCCCCCATCCCCGCAGGCGCAACCGGCGACCGGATCCTGTCGATACCTGCGCGGCTGTCGCTCCCCAGTGACAGTGCCCCGCGCTCCCTGTATCCGTTGGACCAGTACTGCTTTCCCGCCCGGCGCCCCCTCGCGCTGCATCTACAGACGGCGCGCCGTGCCGAACGGGCCGCCATTGTGCAGGCCGATTACGACAAGTCCATTGATCCGGATCAACGCTACGTCAAAATGTGAATTGGTCCGCACTTTTTATGGAACTTCGTCGGCGGGGAGGCTGTGCCGGTGATGTCGAGCATGCGCGGCTGCGCTGTGATGCAGCGCCGAGCCCATGCTCGGCTGCGCACCTTCTGTAGAGCCGAGCCCATGCTCGGCTGCGTTTTGCGAAGAGCAGCCGAGCATGGGCTCGGCTCTACAGAATCAGCCGCAGCCCCCATGCACCGGGTGGTGGTTGCGCACCGCCATCACCAGCCCGATGCCTGCCAGCAGCGATACCGCCGAGGTGCCGCCATAGCTGACCAGCGGCATCGGGATGCCCACCACCGGCAGCAGGCCGGAAATCATCCCGCCGTTCACCAGCACGTACACGAAGAACGCCAGCCCCAGGCTGCCCGCCAGCAACCGCGCATGCGTGTCGCGCGCCTGCACGGCGATCCACAGGCAGCGCCCCACCACGAACAGGTACAGCGCGAACATCGTCGCCACGCCGATCCAGCCGAATTCTTCGCCCAGCACCGAGAATGCGAAGTCGGTGGTGTACTCGGGCAGGAAATCCAGCGTGGCCTGCGTGCCCTGCCCCCAGCCACGGCCTTCCCAGCCGCCCGAACCGATGGCGATGCGCGACTGCAGGATGTTCCAGCCGGTGCCCAGTGGATCGGCCGCCGGGTCGAGGAAGGTCAGCACGCGGTCCTTCTGGTACTGCCGCAGCAGGCCGAACCAGGCCAGCGGCGCGGCCATCGAAACGCTGGCCAGGCCGGCCACCACCCAGCCCCAGTGCAGGCCGGCCAGCAGCAGCGCGAACACGCCGCTGGCGGTCACCAGGGTGGCGGTGCCCAGGTTGGGCTGCAGCAGGATGAGCACCGCCGGCACGCCGATCAGCGCCGCGGCGGTCAGCACCGTGCGCGGCGACGGTGGCAGCGGCTGGCGATGCAGGTACCAGGCCATCATCAGCGGCAGACTGAGCTTGAGCAGCTCGGAGGGCTGCAGGTAGAACACGCCCAGGTTGAGCCAGCGCTGGCCGTACTTGCCGGTGCCGACCACATAGACCGCCATCAAGGGCAGCATCGACAACGCGTACAGCACCGGGGTCCACGCGCGCAGGCGCAGCAGCGATACCCGCGACAGCAGCCACATGGCTGCCAGGCCACCGGCAAACCGCGCGGCCTGCCCGGTCACCGGCCCCGAGACGCTGTGCAGCACGGCCAGTCCGGCCGCCATCAGCAGCAGCAATGCAAGCAGCAACGGCAGATCGATCGTACGCACCGCCTCGCGGCAGATGCCAAACACACGTTTCCATTCCACGCAGGCACAGTAGCGGGCGGCGCTTGCGTGAAGCTTTCCCTTGTCGCCGGGCATGGCCCGGCGCTACCGACCCACGCTTCTGTAGAGCCGAGCCCATGCTCGGCTGCGTTTTGCGAAGAGCAGCCGAGCGTGGGCTCGGCTCTACAGAATCAGCCGTAGCCGCCGTGCACCGGGTTGTGGCTGCGCACGGCCATCACCAGGCCGAAGCCAGCCAACAGGGACACCGCCGAGGTGCCGCCGTAACTGATCAGCGGCATCGGCACGCCCACCACCGGCAGCAAACCGGAAATCATCCCGCCGTTCACCAGCACGTAGACGAAGAACGCCAGGCCCGTGGCGCCGGCCAGCAACCGGGAATACGAATCGCGCGACTGGCTGGCGATCCACAGGCAGCGCCCGATCACCACCAGGTACAGGGTCAGCACCAGGGCCACGCCCATCCAGCCGAACTCCTCGCTCAGCACCGAGAACGCGAAGTCGGTGGTCTGCTCGGGAATGAAGTTCAGGTGCGACTGCGAGCCTTCGCCCCAGCCCTTGCCATCGAAGCCACCGGACCCGATCGCGATCTTCGACTGGATGATGTTCCAGCCGGCACCCAGCGCGTCCATCTCCGGGTCGAGGAACATCATGATGCGGTCCTTCTGGTACGGCCGCAGCAGCCAGAACCAGGCCACCGGCGCGACCGCGGCCACGCCGCCCACGCCCAGCCCCACCCACCACCACGGCAGGCCGCCCAGCAGCAGCACGAACACGCCACTGGCGGCGATCAGCACGCCGGTGCCGAAGTCCGGCTGCAGCATCACCAGGCCGGTCGGCACGCCGATGATGACCATCGCCACCAGCACCGTGTTGAAGCGCGGCGGCAACGGCATGCGGTGCAGGTACCAGGCCACCATCATCGGCAGGCTGACTTTCAGCAGCTCGGCCGGCTGCAGGTAGAAGAACTTCAGGTCCAGCCACTGCCGGCCGTACTTGCCGGTGCCCAGCACGAACACGGCCAGCAGCGGGATCATCGAGATCGCGTAGATGAGCGGGGTCGCCGAGCGGATGCGCAGGATCGGCACGCGTGAGATGGCCCACAGCGCCGCCAGGCCGACCACAAATCGCGCGCCCTGGGCCATCACCAGGCTGTCGCCGCCCGCGCTCTTCAGCGTAGCCAGGCCGATCACCATCAGCATGCCCAGGGCCAGGCACAGCACCCAGTCCAGGGAGCTGAAGAAGCGCCGCAGCATATCGCCGGCCCAGCGCAGGAAATCACTCATCGTGCAGGCTCCGCGGGGGGCGAACGGGGGCTGGCGGGCAAGGCGGCGGCCGCTGCCGGCGGCGCACCGGGTGCCGGAGCAGGCGCCGGTGCGGGCGCAGGCACCCCCACCGCGACCGGATGCTCGCCCAGTTGCGCGGCGGCAGCATCGCCAGCCGGGCGCGCGCTGGCGTCTTCGTTGTCGAACGCAGTCACGCCGATGACGGTGGTGCCACGCTCGGCATCCAGCGGCTGCATGCCTTCGGGCATCTTGCCCAGCAGATAGGCATCGAACACCTTGCGCGCGATCGGTGCGGCGGCCGAACCACCGTAGCCACCACCTTCCACGGCCACGGCAATGGCGATCACCGGGTTTTCGACCGGCGCGAAGCCGACGAACAGCGCGCGGTGGCGCAGATGCATCGGCAGGCTCTTAGGGTTTACCGCGGCGGTGCCCTTGCGGCTGACCACCTGCGCGGTACCGGTCTTGCCGGCCATCACGTAGGGCGCACCGACCGCCACGCGCCAGCCACTGCCGCCGGGCCGCATGGTGGCCATCATGCCCTCGCGAACGGCCTGCACGTTATTGGGGTTGGGACTGACCGGCCTGCTCTCGCCCTGCGGCATCGCCGCCCAGTTGCTGTCGAAGCCCTCGCGCTGCTGGATGACCAGGTGCGGCGTGCGCAGCTGGCCGTCGGCCAGCGCACTGACACCGCGCGCCAGCTGCAGCGGGGTCACCTTCCAGTCGCCCTGGCCGATGCTGATGTTGACCGTGTCGCCGGGGTACCAGGCTTCCTTTCGGCTTTTGCGCTTGTAGGCCGGCGACGGCAGGATGCCGCCGATTTCGCCGGTCAGGTCGATACCGGTCGGCTGGCCAAAGCCGTAGTACTCCATGTAATGGTCGAAGCGCTCGATGCCCAGGTCCAGCGCCAGCTTGTAGTAGTAGGTGTTGACCGATTCGGCGATGGACTTGCGCAGGTCGGTCCAGCCGTGGCCGCCGCGATGGGCGTCACCCCAACCGCGCGAGGTGCCCGGCAGGTAGAACATGCCGGTGGACAGCACCTTGTCTTCCGGGCGGCGCACGCCGGAATCGAGCCCCGCCAGGCCGATCAGCGGCTTCAGGGTGGAACCGGGGGCGACGCCACCCAGCACCAGGCGGTTGAACTGCGGCCGCGAGGGATTGTCGTTCAGCGCCTTGAAATCGGCATGCGAGATGCCGTTGACGAACAGGTTCGGGTCGTACGACGGCAGGCTGACCATGGCCAGCACTTCGCCGGTACGCGGGTCCATCGCCACGGCCGAACCTTCCTGGTCACCGAAGGCCGCCACCATGGCCCGCTGCAGGTCGGCGTCGATGGACAGGCGCAGGTCGGCGCCGGACTGTGCGGCCACCCGGCCGACGGTGCGGATGGCGCGGCCCTGCACGTTGGTCTCGACCTGTTCGTAGCCGACCTTGCCGCGCAACTGCTGCTCGTAATAGCGCTCCAGGCCCGACTTGCCGATGTGGGTCAGCGCCGCGTTGCCCTCGCCGAGGATCTCCAGGTCCTTGTCATCGACCCGGCCGACGTAGCCGATGATGTGCGCGAACAGGTCGCCATAGGGGTAGCGGCGGGTCAGGTAGGGTTCCAGCTCCACGCCCGGGAAGCGCCAGCGGTCCACCGCGAAGCGCGCCATTTCCTCATCGGTCATGCGCAGCTTGAGGGTGACCGGCAGGAACCTGCGGCGCGCCTTGCGCGACTTGTTGAACGCTTCCAGCTCTTCGGGGCTGATGCTGATGATCTTCGCCAGCCCTTCCAGGGTGGCGTCCATGTCCTTGACCTTGTCCGGGGTCACGTCCAGGCGGAAGGCCGGCACGTTTTCGGCCAGCAGGCGGCCGTTGCGGTCGTAGATCATGCCGCGCCCGGGCACCACCGGCCGCGGCTTGATGCGGTTGGCTTCCGAGCGGGTGGCGTAGATGTCGTGGTCCAGCACCTGCAGCTTGAAGTACCAGCCGCCCAGGCCCAGCAGGCAGACCAGCACGCCGAGGAAGCCCAGCGCCGCGCGGCGGCGGAACTGTTCGGCTTCGGCGTGCGGGTTCTTGACCTGGCGACGCGGGATCATGGCTCAGCGCCCGCGCTTGCCGAAGCGCACTGCGTCGAGCAGCACGAACACCAGCGGCCACAGGCCCATGCCCAGCAGCGGCGCCCACCAGTACGACCACGGCAGGGTCGGTTCGCCCACCAGGATGTGCACCAGCGCGCTGACGATGCGGTCGTTGAACAGCAGGCCACCGATGGCCAGCATCTGCTGCGACATCGGGAAGAAGCGGATGCGGGCGCGGAAGCGCTGCAGGATGAAGGCCAGCATCACCAGACGCATGGCCTGCTCGCCGAGCACGCCGCCATACAGCAGATCGGCGATGACGCCGCTGGTGAAGGCGATGCCCAGGCCGACGCGCTCAGGCGCCTCGATGACCCAGTAGGCCAGCACCAGGGCCAGCCAGTACGGGCGCAGCGGCTGCAGCAGCGCGGGCAGCGGCAGCAGGCCCAGCAGCAGGGCCACGACCAGGCTGGCCGGCAGCACCCAGGGGTTGTCGCGCAGGCGGCTCATCGTGCGGGCTCCTGCGGCGTGGGCTGGAGTTGTTGCCGGCCAGCGGCCGGCACTACCGTGGACCCAGCGGGTGGAGAGCCCCCTTCTTGTTGAAGGGGGCGCGCCGACGGCGCGGGGTCAAGGTGGGATGCGGGGGCAACCGTCCTCGCCTGCGGCGAGGGAGGTTGCCGGCCAGCGGCCGGCACTACCGGGGCACCAGCCGGGACGGCCGGAGGGGCGCCGGCGGGCAGCACTTCACCCTCGGCGGGGCCACCGGCTGCACTGGCTTCGAGGCTCTGGCGCAGCTCCGGCGGAATCCGGATGGCTGCGCCTGGCCTTAGCAGCAGCACGTCGCGGCCGCGGTCCAGCTGGGCCGCAGGCTTCAGTTCGCCCACCAGGAAGGCATGGGTGTCATCGGGGCGCAGCGCGGTGATCGTGCCGACCGGGAAGCCCGGCGGGAACCGCCCGCCCAGGCCGGAGGTGACGATCTCATCGCCCACTTCCACGCCCGCGCTCAACGGAATATCGCGCAGCTGCAGGGTGTCGCCGCGCCCGTAGACGATCAGGCGCACGCCGTTGCGGGCCACGGTCACCGGCACGGCATGGTCCGGGTCGGTCAGCAGCAGTACGGTGGAGGTGCCACCGGTGGTCCTGATCACCTGCCCCATCAGGCCCCCGGCATCGATCACCGCCTGCCCCACGTGCACACCGTCGCGGCTGCCCGCGTCGAGCACCAGGCGCTGCTTCACCGGGTCCAGGTCGATGTCCAGGATCGGCGCCAGCTGCACGTCCAGGCCACTGCGCTCGGCCACGTTCAGCAGTTCGCGCAGCTGGGCGTTGTCCAGCGCGGCGGTCTGCAGGCGGGTCAGGCGCGCGTTGGCCAGCAGCAGCTGGTTGCGCAGTTCACGGGTCTCGGCCACCAGCTGGCCATGGCTGGCCGCGTTGTCGCGCACCTGGTTGCTGAGCTTGCCGGGCAGGCCGGCCAGCGCCCACACCGGCTGCACCAGCGTATCGGCCTGGGCGCGCACGCGCGCCAGCCAACCGGCCTGGTCGTCCAGCACGATCAGGATGATGGCCATGGCCAGGTAGGCGAGCAGTCGCAACGGACTGGCGGCGTCACCGGATCGGGAGGCTACGGGAGGACCGGCGTAAGGCGGCACGGCAACAGTTCAATCAGCTGAGGGCGAAGGGGAAACACGGCGGCGCCCCGCCGGTGCCGGCCCGCAGCAGCGGGCCACACCCCGGAAGGGCGCTGCAGGGAAGACCAGGCGGCAGGCCTCAGTCCGGCGCAAAGAACTCGTTGCCGTGCATGTCGACCAGTTCCAGCGCACGACCGCCACCGCGGGCCACGCAGGTGAGCGGGTCGTCGGCCACCTGCACGTGCAGGCCGGTTTCCTCGGAGATCAGGCGGTCCAGGTCGCGCAGCAGGGCGCCACCACCGGTCAGCACGATGCCGCGCTCGGCGACGTCGGCGCACAGTTCCGGCGGGGTCTGTTCCAGGGCCAGCTTGACCGCGCTGACGATGCCCGACAGCGGCTCGTGCAGGGCCTCGAGCACTTCGTTGGAGCTGATCTTGATCATCTTCGGCACGCCCTCGGCGAGGTTGCGGCCGGAGATTTCCATCTCGATGACCTCGGCCTGCGGGTAGGCGCAGCCCAGCTCGACCTTGATGCGCTCGGCGGTGGCTTCACCGATCAGCATGCCGTGGTTGCGGCGCACGTAGTTGGTGATCGACTCGTCGAAGCGGTCACCACCGATGCGCACCGATGCCGAATAGACGATGCCGTTCAGCGAGATCACCGCCACTTCGGTGGTGCCGCCGCCGATGTCGATGACCATCGAACCGCGCGCCTCGGTGACCGGCATGCCGGCGCCGATCGCGGCGGCCATGGGCTCTTCGATCAGGAACACGTCGCGGGCACCGGCTTCCTCGGCCGACTCACGGATGGCGCGGCGCTCGACCTGGGTCGAACCGGCCGGCACGCAGACCAGCACGCGCGGGCTCGGGCGCAGCACGCGGGACTTGTGCACCTTCTTGATGAAGTGCTTGAGCATCGCCTCGGTGTAGGTGAAGTCGGCGATGACGCCGTCCTTCATCGGGCGGATGGTGGTGATGTGGCCCGGGGTACGGCCCAGCATCTGCTTGGCTTCGGCGCCTACGGCTGCCACCGAGCGGGTGCCACCGATGGCACGGTCCTGACGCACGGCCACGACCGACGGCTCGTTCAGCACGATCCCCTGCCCACGCACGTAAATAAGGGTGTTGGCCGTGCCCAGGTCGATGGACAGGTCGTTGGAGAACATGCCACGGAGTTTCTTGAACATCTGAGGAAGGAGTCCTGAGGGGTGTCGTGCCCGCCGCGGGATGGCGAAAAAATGGGCAGAATTCGAGGCCGACAAGCCTAGCAACCCGCTTCCCGGCGAGCAAGGAAAAAACTAGCTGAACCCGCGACTTGGCTGGCTTTGCGCCCAATTGGGCATCACCCGGTTCTGGCCCTGAGCGGCACCAGCAGGTAACCTTTGCGCCGTCGGGCGCCCAAGGGCGCCATTTGCTTGCTGGCCGATGCCGGCTGGCCACCCCCAAATTCACCGCATAGGCTTACATCGATGTCCGCTCTGATCTGTGGTTCTCTTGCCTTCGACACCATCATGGTGTTCCCGGACCAGTTCAAGAATCACATCCTGCCGGACAAGGTGCACATCCTGAACGTGTCCTTCCTGGTCCCGCGCATGCGCCGCGAACTGGGCGGCTGCGCCGGCAACATCGCCTACAACCTGAAGCTGCTGGGCGGCAGCCCGATCCCGATGGGCACCGTTGGCCAGGATTTCGCACCGTACCGCGAGCACTTCGAGCGCATGGACATCGACCTGAGCCAGGTCCGCGTGCTGGAAGACATGTTCACCCCGCAGTGCTTCATC
This sequence comes from Stenotrophomonas sp. PFBMAA-4, assembly GCF_030053215.1. NCBI lineage: Bacteria > Pseudomonadati > Pseudomonadota > Gammaproteobacteria > Lysobacterales > Lysobacteraceae > Stenotrophomonas > Stenotrophomonas sp. PFBMAA-4. The sequence continues at coordinate 10,438 of NZ_JASGBW010000047.1, forward strand.
ACCACCGACCACGACAACAACCAGATCACCGCGTTCCATCCGGGCGCGATGATGCGTTCGCACGAGAACCACGTGAAGGACGTGCCGGGCGTCACTTTCGGCATCGTTGCGCCGGATGGCCGTGACGGCATGATCCAGAACGCCGCCGAGTTCCTGGAATGCGGCATTCCCTTCATCTTCGACCCGGGCCAGGCGCTGCCGCTGTTCAACGGCCCGGAGCTGCGCGATTTCATCGAGCAGGCCGATTACGTGGTGGTCAACGACTACGAGTCCAACCTGCTGCAGGAACGCACCGGCTGGGACGAGAAGCAGATCGTGAGCCGGGTGAAGGCCTACATCACCACCCGTGGCCCGAAGGGCGCGGTCATCCACACCCCGGAAAAGAGCTACGACATCCCGCCGGCGCACGAGCGCCGCGTGGTCGACCCGACCGGCTGTGGCGACGCCTTCCGCGCCGGCCTGATCTACGGCATCGAGAAGGGCTACGACTGGCTGACCATCGGCCGCATGGCCAACCTGATGGGCGCGCTGAAGGTCGAACACCCGGGCACGCAGAACCAGCGCTTCACGTTTGAAGAGTTCCACGACCAGTTCAAGCAGCAGTTCGGGTACGCGCTGGGCGCGTAAGCCGGACGGGGCCCGCGCATTTCGATGCGCGATCGGGAACTGCTCTGGTAGGTGTCGACCTTGGTCGACACTGCCGGCCAGCGGCCGGCACTACCCACACCGCCGGGCATGGCCCGGCGCCACCGGAACCGTCTGTAGAGCCGAGCCCATGCTCGGCTTTCGCGCGCCAGCGCGACCTGACCGCAGAGCAGCCGAGCATGGGCTCGGCTCTACACGGTCATGCGGCCTGCCAGGCCGCCAATAGCGCGCGGCAATCGGCGAAATGCCAGTCCGCGCGGCCCGGCCAGGGGTTTTCAGGCAGATTGACCAGCACGGTCCGCGCACCGGCGGCGCGGCCGCAGTCCAGGTCGTAGGCGTGGTCGCCCACCATCACCGCAGCGTCGGCGCCGATGCCCCAGCGCCGCAGGTGCTGCTGCACACCGTCGGGCGACGGCTTGGGCACAGCCTCATCGCGGCCGATGACGCCGCCATCGTCAAACAGATCCCCTACCCCGATGGCCTCCAGCGTCAGCTTCGCCAACGCATGGTCGTTGCGGGTCAGGATGCCCAGCTGGCAACCGGACGCGGCCAGCGCGCGCAGCAGCTCGACCGCGCCCGGGGCCGGCAGCGCGTCCTCGGCCAGCCCACGCTCGTGGGCCAGCAGCCAGGCGTGCTTCTGCGCCGCCTCCGCACCCGGCAGGCCCGCCAGATGCACGAGGATGTCCGCGCTGGGCGGGATGCCCAGTTCGCGCTTGATGCGCTCGAAATCATGCATGGCCACGGTCAGCGTGCCATCCATGTCGAACACCCAGTGGCGCACGGCCGACAGTGCCGGCGCCACCACCGCCGTGGCCGTCACTTCCACCACTGCGGCATGCGGCTGGTATCCACGCCGCCGGTCTCGAACACCGCGGTGCGGGTACCGCCGGCCTTTACCGGGAACTCGATGCTGATCGACTTGCCCTTCTGGGCCAGCTTCCACAGCGCCTTCTGGTCGGTGATGAACATGGCGATGGCCTCGTCGGTCTTCGGCCGCCAGGCCGCCATCGAGATCGGCTTGCCATCGTCCACGGTCACTTTCACCGTGCACTGCGGGCAGCGGAAATCACCGGCCTGCAGCACCAGGTAAGCGTGGCGCTTCCACTCGGGATGGTCGCGGAAGACCAGCTGCACCGGCTTGGCGCCGCTGCCATCCACGTCCACCCGTTCCTTGCTGTAGATGGTGGCCGAGACCTGCTTGCCCTTCGTGCCGACCGGAATCTCGTTGTACTGCCACAGCGCCTGCAGCCGGCGCAGGTCGCGCGCGGCATCGGCCTTGGCCTTCACTTCGTCGAAGCCGGCGGCGATACGCTCGGCCGCTTCGGTGTCCTTGTACTGGTCCAGCAGCGAGCCGCCGTGGATGCGCGCACGCTCCCAGTCCTGCGCGGCCACGGCCGTGTCGTACTGCTTGGCCACGTCCGCGGCCTTGGCTTCCTTCTGCGCCTGGGCGGCGGCAGCGGCGGCTTCCTGCGCCTTGCGCTCCTCCTCGGGGTTGCTGCAGGCGGCCAGGGCCAGGGCACAGGCGGTGATCAGGATCAGTCGTTTCATGCGGAAGTCCTTTGCGGGTGCCCCCCGATTCTATCGGCGGCGGATGGCGGATACAGCAACGGCGGGTTTCCCCGCCGTTGCCGGTGACGCAGTGCCTGGTTGCCGGCCAGCGGCCGGCACTACCCGTTACTTGGCTTCAGCCTTGGCCAGCAGATCCTGGACCGAGGCGGTGGTGATCGGGTGGTAGCCCGGCTTGGCCTTCTCGAAGGCCGCCTTGGCCAGCTCCAGACCCTTCGGGGTCTTCACCAGTTCAGCGTAGATCGGCATGATCAGCTTGCGGCGGCCGACGCGCTCGATGAACGCCGCGGCGGCGTCATTGGCCTGCTCGTAGCCGCTGCGGATCGCCAGCGGGTACCAGCGCATGGCGATTTCGCCATTGGCGGTGCCGGTGAAGTGGTACGCCTTGTCCAGCGTGGCCAGCTTGTCCAGCGGCAGGGTGGCGCCCAGGCCGTCGATGAAGCGGACCCATTCCTGGGTGCCCCACTCGGCGGTGACCTGGCTGCCCGGCAGGCTGCCGGCGCCGGAGAACGCGATGCGCGCGGCATCGACGCTGCTGAAGTTGCGCGACTGTGCCTTGGTGGCGAACGAGGGGATGCCCGGCTCGTCCAGCCATGCCTTCAGCTCGGCCTCGCTCACCGCCGAGGGGTTCTTCGGCAGCAGGTTCTTCTTCAGGTACTCGACGAACTGGTCGGTGTTGGCGCTCTGGAAAGCGTGGTCATCGAACCAGCCACGCAGGAACGGGTCGAAGGTTTCGCGACCGAAGCGCTGTTCCAGGAACTCCAGGAACCACGAACCCTTGACGTAGGCGACCTGGCTCAGGGCTTCGTCGGGGTCACGCTCGTTCAGCGGCGGCAGGGCCAGGGCCTGGTCGGCCGGGCTCATGTCTTTTACTTCGGCCAGCAGGTCGGTCTGGTCGATCTGCTTCTCCATCTCGGCCATCTCCTTGCCGTACAGGGCTTCGGTGATGCGGCCCTGGACGTAGGTGGTGAAGCCTTCATTGAGCCAGATGTCCTTCCAGCTGGCGTTGGTCACCAGGTTGCCCGACCAGCTGTGCGCCAGTTCGTGGGCGACCAGCGAGACCAGCGACTTGTCGCCGACGATCACGGTCGGGGTGGCGAAGGTCAGGCGCGGGTTTTCCATGCCGCCGAACGGGAACGACGGCGGAAGCACCAGCATGTCGTAGCGGCCCCAGCGGTATTCGCCGTACAGCTTTTCGGCGGCACCGATCATCTTCTCGGTGTCTTCGAATTCCTTGGCGGCCTTGTTGACCATGGTCGGCTCGGCCCAGACGCCGGAGCGGCCGGAAATCGGCTCGAACACCAGGTCACCAGCGGCGATGGCCAGCAGGTAGGACGGGATCGGCTGCGGCATCTTGAAGGTGTAATCACCATCACGCGCGGCCTTCGGGTCGTTGTCGGCGCTCATCAGCACCATCACGTCCGGGCGCGAGGTCACGTGCGCGCTGTAGGTGAAGCGCACGCTCGGGGTGTCCTGCAGCGGCACCCAGGAACGGGCGTGGATGGCCTGCGACTGGCTGAACATGAAGGGCAGCTTCTTGCCCTCGGTCATCGACGGCTCCAGCCACTGCAGGCCCGAGGCGGTCGGTGCGGTGTGGTAGCTCACTTCCACCTTGGCCGGCTGTTCCGGCGCTTCGATGGTCAGCTTGCTGCCGAAGACCTTGTCGACCGGCGCCAGTTCGAACTTCAGCGGGCTGCGCGCGCCGTCGGCGGCGATGGCCTCGACCTTGGACACGTTCAGCTCGCGGGTGTCGAGCACCAGCTGCTGGGCGTCCTTCTGCTTCCATTCCAGGGTGTAGGTGGCGGTGCCGCCGATCTGCTTCTGGTCGAAGTCCAGCTTCAGATCCAGCGCGATGTCCTTGATGACGACCTTGTCCGGCTCGGCGTACGAGCTTTCGTCGTGGCTGCGGTTTTCGGCGTTCACGGGGGCGGCGGGGGCCTTTTCGGCAGTCGGGGCGGCGGCGGGCGCGGCCGCCTCCTGGGAGCAGCCGGCGGCCAGGGCCACGGCCAGCGGAAGGAGCATCAGCGGATTACGCATGAATCGGGACCGTTACGGGGATCAAACCCCAATGGTACCTCGCCCCCGCCCCGGACGCGTTGCGCGATGCGGGGTAAGGCCTGCCGTGGGACCCGCTCGCCGGGCATGGCCCGGCGCTACCGGGAAACCGGACAGGTAGCGCCGGGCCATGCCCGGCGGCCGTCAAAGGCTTACAGCTTGTAGCCGGAGTGGATCGAGACGATGCCGCCGGTCAGGTTCTTATAGTGGCAGCGCTCGAAACCGGCCTGCCCCATCATCGCCTTCAGTTCTTCCTGCGGCGGGTGCTTGCGGATGCTCTCGGCCAGGTACTGGTAGCTGTCCGAATCGTTGGCGAACAGCTTGCCCAGCTTCGGCAGGATCCTGAACGAGTGGAAGTCGTAGATCGGCTTGAACCAGTCGGCGGTGACTTCGGAGAACTCCAGCACGCGGGCCTGGCCGCCCACCTTCAGCACGCGGTACATCTCGCGCAGGCCGGCGTCCTTGTCAGTCACGTTGCGCAGGCCGAAGGCGATGGTCACCAGGTCGAAACTGTTGTCCGGGAACGGCAGGGCTTCGGCATTGCACTGCACGTAGTCCAGGCCGAGCACCAGGCCGCGGTTGGTCAGGCGGTCACGGCCGACCGACAGCATGCCGGCATTGATGTCGCCCAGCACCACCGCCCCCTCGGCGCCCACGCGCTCCTTCAGCAGGGCGGCGATATCGCCGGTGCCGCCGGCCAGGTCGAGCACGCGGTCACCCGGCTTCACCTGCGCGGTGGCCACGTAATAGCGCTTCCAGGCCCGGTGCACGCCGAGGCTCATCAGGTCGTTCATCAGGTCGTAGCTGCGCGCGACCGAGGTGAACACCTCGCCGACAAGCTTCTGCTTGTCCTTGGCGGCCACGTCGCGGAACCCGAAATGGGTGGTACCGGATTTGTAGGGGGATTCGCTCATGCGCTGATTATCGCACTGCCGGGGCCGCTGCGGGGTAACCGGGCCTTATCATGGCGGCCCATGACCCACCGGAGCCCCGCATGATCACCACGCCCGACTACCAGGCCCTGCTGCAGACCGCCATCGCCGAAGCCCGACAGGGCCTGGCCGAGGGCGGCGTGCCGATCGGCGCGGCGCTGTACCACAACGATGGCCGCCTGCTCGGCTGCGGCCACAACCGCCGCGTGCAGGAAGGCGATCCGTCCGTGCACGGCGAAACCGATGCCTTCCGCAAGGCCGGCCGCCAGCGCCGTTACCAGGACACCATCATGGTCACCACCCTGGCCCCGTGCTGGTACTGCTCGGGCCTGGTGCGCCAGTTCAACATCGGCACCGTGGTGGTGGGGGAATCGCGCACCTTCCAGGGCGGCATCGACTGGCTGCGCGAAAACGGCGTCAACGTGATCGACCTGGACAGCCAGGAATGCGTCGACCTGCTGGGCGGCTTCATTGCGCAATATCCGGAAATCTGGAACGAAGACATCGGCGAATAAGCGCCGCATTTCCGTTCCACGCACAGCTAGATGAACGCTTCAGAGCCGGCACAGCCTTGTGCCGGCTGCCTCTGCACAGGCCGATGTGCGCTGGCGCACAGTCAGCTGGATAAACCACACACGCGCTGCTAACAGCGCCTTCGCACGGTGCGCCTACGGTGGAATCACCGGGGCCCTCCTGTCCCGGGGGAGCAAGCCCATGAGCGCGCACGCCGTACGCCCCTTGCCCGACCCCGCCCTCGCCGGCATCCGCGACCGATTGACGCAGCAGTTCGCGCTGCATCGGCGTGGTGCGCCGTTCTGGGCCGCATTCCAGGACATGCAGCAGGAAATCACCCGCGATCATCCGCGCGACCACGTGCGCCTGTGCAACGCGATGGCCGACATGGCCGAAGACCTGGGTGCCGTTGAACACGCGCAGCTGATCGATGGCAACACCGGCTGCACGCCGCGCTGACGCTGCATGCACCGGCACATACGCACACTGCGATGAACCCCCACTCCCTGCCACCCCAACCGAACTGGAATGCCATGCACGCTGAAGTCCCCGCCATCCCACCGGTCATCGACGTTGATGCTGAGCTTGATCACTGGCGCCGGCAGCATGCCGACGGTGCCCTGCCACACAACTCGTTCGGCTCCTACGTGCCGTGGATCAAGTTCGCCTGTGATTCGCTGATCACCCAGCCGCGCGCCAGCAACGCCGAGCGCGACGAGACGTTCCAGACCCAGTACGCCCTGCAGATCATGCCGCGCCTGAGCGAGGCGCAGGCCCGCGAATTCGTCGACCGCTGCTGGCAGCACGTCTACCAGACCAGCCGCGTGCGCCTGCAGGACGCCCCGCGCCTGCGCGCCTGAGCCCCATCGCGGCTGCACGGCCCGTGCACGGGCCGCTGCCGATCATCCTCGTCACCTGGGTGGAACGACGACGATGAAAGCAAGAAACCTGTTCAATACGATCGCCAAGAAGGCCGCGGCCGCCACCGGCTCGCCGTGGACCTTCCTGGCAGCGGTGGCGATCGTGGTGGTATGGGGCATCAGCGGCCCCGTGTTCGGCTTCAACGATACCTGGCAGCTGGTGATCAACACCGGCACCACCATCATCACCTTCCTGATGGTGTTCCTGATCCAGCACACGCAGAACTCGGACACCGCGGCGATGCAGATCAAGCTGGACGAGCTGATCCGCGCCACGGCCGACGCCAACAACGAGCTGCTGGACCTTGAGGAAATGGACGAAGAACGGCTGGAGGAAATCCGCGCCGAGTACGAGCGCATGGCCCGCGAGGCCGGCGACGCGCTGGCCCGGGTGCGCTCCTGCCGCGCGCCCCCGCGCGATGACGAAGCGGTTTGATCACATCCGGTAGCGCCGGGCCATGCCCGGCGAGCGCGCAGCACGGCCTATGTCCGATGCCATGAACGCTTACGCTCTGGTAGCGCCGGGCCTTGCCCGGCGAGCGCGGCAGCGCGGTCTGTGTCCGATCCCATGAACGCCCGAAGGAAGCCGCCGGGCATGGTCCGGCGCTACCGACCCGGCGCCGCGCGGCAGAACCTCACAAGCTGCCAAGGTGTCTGCCGATAGGGAAACTCAAAGCGCATTCCCAGACTGGCCCAATGTCCAGCCGTCATCTCCAACGTGGCCGCGATTCCCGCATCGATGGCTATTACGTGCTTACCACTGTCGTGCTGAAGCGGCGCCCGGTGTTTGCAGACCCTCGCTGCGCCGAATGCGTCGTGGATACACTCCGCTTCGTCGAGCGCGAAGGACTCAGTCGCTCGTTCGCCTGGGTCGTCATGCCCGATCATGTTCATTGGTTGATGCAGTTGCGCGCGGGAACGCTCGCCCGATTGATGGGAACGTTGAAATCACGCAGCAGCCGCCATCTGGGGCTGCAGTTCGGGGTGGAGACGCCCCTGTGGCAGCCGAGCTACTTCGACCACGCCGTTCGCAATGAAGAGGCTTTGAGGCGTCATGCGCTCTACATTCTGGGAAATCCGATACGCGCCGGACTCGCTGCCGAATTGGATGAATACCCGTTTGCCTGGTGTCGATGGCCCATGCGGTAGCACGCGGCATGCACAAGAAGCCGCCGGGCACGGCCCGGCGCTACCGGGACCACCCCGCCTGGTAGCGCCGGGCCATGCCCGGCGAGTGCGAAGCCCAGCCAGCATGCGATGCAATGAACGCCAAAAGCAAAGCCGCCGGGCACGGCCCGGCGCTACCGGGACCACCCCGCCTGGTAGCGCCGGGCCATGCCCGGCGAGTGCGAAGCCCAGCCAGCATGCGATGCAATGAACGCCAAAAGCAAAGCCGCCGGGCACGGCCCGGCGCTACCGGGATCCCTCCGCCTGGTAGCGCCGGGCCATGCCCGGCGAGTGCGAAGCCCAGCCAGCATGCGATGCAATGAACGCCAAAAGCAAAGCCGCCGGGCACGGCCCGGCGCTACCGGAACCACCCCGCCTGGTAGCGCCGGGCCATGCCCGGCGAGTGCGAAGCGCGGTCCCGCATGCGATGCAATGAACGCAGGAAACAAGGCCGCCGGGCGTGGCCCGGCGCTACCGGGGTTTACCCGCGCTCGTGCCAGCCGCCGCCCAGTACCTTGTACAGGGTGATGCGGTTGGTCTGCTGGGCCAGCTCCGTCTGCAGGCGGGTCTGCTGCGCGCTGTACGCGGTACGACGTGCGTCCAGCAGGGTCACGAAGCTGTCCAGGCCGGCGTCATAGCGTGCCTGCGACAAGCGGTTGGCCGTTTCGGCCGCATCCACCAGGCGCTGCTGCGCGCTCACCTGCTCGTCCAGGCTGACATTCAGCGCCAGCGCGTCGGAGGTTTCGCGGAAACCACTCTGGATCGCCTTCTCGTACTGCGCCAGGGCAATATCGCGGTCCGCATTGGCCACGGCCAGGTTCGCGCGCAGCTTGCCGCCCTGGAAGATCGGCAGGGTGATCTTCGGCAGGAAACTCCACACGCGGGTGCCGCTGTCGAACAGGTTGGACAGTTCGCCCGAGCCACTGCCGATGCTGCCGGTCAGGGTGATGCTGGGGAAGAACGCGGCGCGCGCGGCACCGATGTTGGCGTTGGCCGCCAGCAGCTGGTGTTCGGCGGCCATGATGTCCGGGCGCTGCAGCAGCACGTCGCTGGGCAGGCCCGCCGGCGGCGGGGCCAGGGCCAGCAGCTGCGGTTCGATGCTGTCCGGCAGCAGGTCCGCATCGACCTGGCCACCGGCCAGCAGCGCCAGCGCGTTGCGGTCCTGGGCCAGCTGCCCGCGCAGGCGGGCGGCATCGGTACGCGCGGTTTCCACCAGCGTGCGGGTCTGGCTCAGTTCCAGACCGGAACTGCCGCCGCGTTCATGGCGGGCCTCGGCCAGGCGCAGCGAATCCTCGTAGGTCTTCAGCGTAGCCTCGGAAATCCTCAGCTGCTGCGCATCGGCACCGTAGGTCAGCCAGGCGGTGGCGGTCTCGGCCACCAGGCTCAGCTGCGCGTTGCGGCGGTTGGCGGCCACGGCGAAGTACTGCTGCAACGCAGATTCGCTGAGGTTGCGCACGCGGCCGAACAGATCCAGCTCGAAATCGGCCACGCCCACGCCGGCGGTGAACTGCTCGGTGACGCCCGCATTCGTGCCCTGCCGTTCCATCTGGCCGGTGGCGGCCAGGCCGGGCACGCGGTCGGCGCGCTGCACGCGGTACTGGCCGCGTGCCTTTTCCACGTTCAGCACGGCCACGCGCAGGTCGCGGTTGTTGTCCAGCGCCTGGCCGATCACCTGCTGCAGGCGCTCATCGGCGAAGAAGTCGCGCCAGCCCAGTGCAGCAACATCGGTGACCTCGCCCTGGCTCGCTTCGGCCGGCCACTGCGCCGGAATGCCCGGAGCAACGGCGGTGTCCTTCGGCGCCAGGGTGGAACAGCCGGCCAGGCCCAGGCTGGCGACGAGCGCCAGCAGCAAGGGGGTCTTATTCATGGGAACCTCCATGGGCAGCGTCATCGCGCGGGGCCGGCGGCGTGCCCCCCCCGTTGCCCTTGTTGCGGTTGAACACGCGCTGCACCACCACGAAGAACAGCGGGATGAAGAACACACCCATCACGGTGCCCACCAGCATGCCGCCCAGCACGCCGGTACCGATGGCGCGCTGCGCACCGGAACCCGCACCGGAGGCGATGGCCAGCGGCAGCACGCCCAGGCCGAACGCCAGCGAGGTCATGATGATCGGGCGCAGGCGGTCGCGCACTGCATGCATCGTTGCTTCGATCAGGCCCGCGCCCTTCTCAAGGTTTTCCTTGGCAAATTCGACGATCAGGATCGCGTTCTTGCTGGTCAGGCCCACCGTGGTGAGCATGGCCACCTGGAAGTAGATGTCGCGCTCCATGCCGCGGAAGGTGTTGGCCAGCACCGCGCCGAGGATGCCCAGCGGCGCCACCAGCAGTACCGAGGTCGGCACGCTCCAGCTTTCATACAGTGCGGCAAGGCACAGGAACACGATCAGCAGCGACAGCGTGTACAGCAGCGGCGTCTGCGAACCGGCCTGGCGCTCCTGGTAGGACAGCGCGGTCCACTCGATCTCGAAGCCGGTCGGCAGGTCCTTGGCGATGCGCTCGATCTCGGCCATGGCATCACCCGAGGCCACGCCCGCGGCGGGCTCGCCCTGGATCTCCATCGCCGACACGCCGTTGTAGCGTTCCAGGCGCGGCGAACCGTAGTCCCAGCGCTTGGAGGCGAAGGCACTGAACGGCACCATCTCGCCCTGCCCGTTCTTCACCGACCAGACGTTGAAGTCGTCCGGGTTCATGCGGAACGGTGCATCGGCCATCACGTACACGCGCTTGACGCGGCCACGGTCGATGAAGTCATCGATGTAGCTGCTGCCCCACGCCGCGGCCAGGGTGTTGTTGATCGAGCTGACCGACAAGCCCAGGGCGTTGGCCTTTTCCACGTCCACGTCGATGCGCAGCTGCGGGGTGTCTTCCTGGCCGTTGGGGCGCACGTTGGCCAGCAGCTTGCTCTGGCCCGCCGCACCCAGCAGCTGGTTGCGCGCGGCCAGCAGGGCGTCGTGGCCCTTGCCGCTGGTGTCCTTCAGGAAGAACGTGTAACCCGAACCGATGCCCAGTTCCGGCATGGCCGGCGGCGGGAAGGCGAAGATGAAGGCGTCCTTGATCTGGCCCAGCGCGCCCATTGCACGCCCGGTGATCGCACCCACGCTGTGGTCGGCGTCGCGCTCCTTCCAGTCCTTCAGCTTGACGAAGGCCATGCCCGCGTTCTGGCCCATGCCGGCGAAGCTGAAGCCCTGCACGGCGAAGATGGACTCGACCGCATCGGCTTCGTTCTTCAGGAAGTGGTCTTCCAGCTTGGCCATCGCTTCCAGGGTGCGTTCCTGGGTGGCGCCGACCGGGGTCTGCACCAGCGCCATCATGATGCCCTGGTCTTCATTGGGCAGGAACGAGCTGGGCAGGCGCGCGAACAGCACGCCCATCACCACGGCCAGGGCCACGAAGATGCCCATGAAGCGCCACGGGCGATGGATGATGCCCTTCACGCCGCGCTGGTAGGTTTCGCTGGAACGGTCGAAGCCACGATTGAAGCCGTTGAAGAAACGGCCCAGCAGGCCGCTGTGGGCGACGTGGTGCTCGCCCTTCTTCAGCGGCTTGAGCATGGTCGCGCACAGCGCCGGGGTCAGCACGATGGCCACCAGCACCGAAAGCGCCATGGCCGAGACGATCGTGGCCGAGAACTGGCGGTAGATGATGCCGGTCGAGCCGCTCATGAAGGCCATCGGCACGAACACCGCCGACAACACCAGGCCGATGCCCACCAGCGCGCCGGTGATCTGGCCCATCGACTTGCGGGTGGCTTCCAGCGGCGACAGGCCCTCTTCGGACATGATGCGCTCGACGTTCTCCACCACCACGATGGCATCGTCCACCAGCAGGCCGATGGCCAGCACCATGGCGAACA
>NZ_JASGBW010000048.1:0-20861 GCF_030053215.1 Stenotrophomonas sp. PFBMAA-4
AGCGGCCGGCACTACCGTGTCCGTCTGCCGGAAGGGCTGGCGCCCCTCCGGCAACACAGTTGCTACATGGACGTATTTACGGCGTCCCCCTCAACCGGACCCACCCCGCCAACCCACGGAAAGCCCGTCGTTGACGTTGACCTTGCTGTGGCTTGAAGCAGGTGCAGGGCTGCAAGCCCTGCCCAGAACACCCCCCTCGTGCACAATGGGCCGACCCCGCCTGGACGTTCCCCGATGTCGAGCAAGCCGTATTCAGAAGCCTGCGAACGCAACCGCGAACCCATCGCGGCCGCGCTCGACCCGTGGATGGGCGACCGGCATCGGGTGCTGGAGATCGGCAGTGGCACCGGCCAGCACGCGGCCTTCTTCGCCGAGCGCTGGCCGTGGCTGCGCTGGCAGCCCAGCGACCACCCGGATCATCTGCCCGGCATCGAGGCCTGGCGCGCCGAGGCCGCGCTGCTCAACCTGCTGCCGCCGGTGCCGCTGCAGGTGGAACTGCCGCCCGCAGCGGGCCTGACGCTGCCCGCAGGCAGCACGTTCGATGCAGCGTTCAGTGCCAATACCCTGCACATCATGGGCTGGCAGCACGTGCAGGCATTGTTCGCCGCGCTGCCGCCCCTGCTGCGCCACGGTGCGCTGCTGGCGGTCTACGGCCCGTTCAACTACGGCGGCCGCTACACCAGCGACAGCAACGCGCAGTTCGATGCCTGGCTGAAGGCGCGCGACCCGCGCAGCGGCATCCGCGACAGCGAAGCGGTGCAGGCGCTGGCCGAGGACCACGGCTTCACCCGCCTGCGCGACGTGGCGATGCCGGCCAACAACCGCCTGCTGCTGTGGCGCCTGGGCTGAACCGCGGGTAGTGCCGGCCGCTGGCCGGCAACCGATTGCCTGGAGGGATGCCGGCCAGCGGCCGGCACTACCGGTTCTGCGGCCTTCAAGCCACCTGCACGATGTGCAGGGCCTTCGGGTTGCGCCACTGCGCCAGCAGCGCCGCTTCCCGCGCCTTGGCCTGCGCGAAATGCGCTTCCTTGACGTGGCCGAAGCCGCGGATGTGCTCGGGCACGCTGGCAATTTCCACCGCCAGCGACAGCCGATCGTCCTCCAGCCCGTCCAGCAGCATCTGCACGGTCGCCTCGTAATCGGCAATCAGCTGGCGCTCCATGCGCCGTTCTTCGGTGCGGCCGAACACATCCAGGCGGCCGCCACGCATGAACTTCAGCTTCGCCAGCAGGCCGAAGGCCTTGAACATCCACGGGCCGTATTCCTTCTTCAGCAGGCGGCCCTGCTCATCCTTCTTGGCGAACAGCGGCGGTGCCAGGTGGAAGCGCAGCTGGTAGTCGCCCTCGAACTGCTGCTGCAGGCGGCGCTGGAAATCGCCGCTGGTGTACAGGCGGGCCACTTCGTACTCGTCCTTGTAGGCCATCAGCTTGAACAGGTAGCGGGCCACGGTCTCGGTCAGCGCCGTGGAACCGCCGATGCGCTCGGCCTCGGCGGCGCGCACGCGCTCGACCAGGCTGCGGTAGCGGTTGGCATAGGCAGCATCCTGGTACTCGACCAGGAACGCGCTGCGGCGCTCGATCATTTCATCCAGCGAACGCGACAGCCGCGCGTCGTCCAGCGGCAGGAAGGCTACATCGCCACCGTGCGAGGGCAGGCCGCGCAGTTCGCGTTCGTCGGCGGTGTTGCGCGGTGCGGCGGTGGCGCCCCATTCGTTGCCTTCCCATTCGCCCGGCGGCAGCGGGTGCAGCGGGCCCGGGGTGGATTCGGTATCGGTGTGGCGGTTGCGCACCAGGCCGGCCGCCTGCTGCACGGCCTGCGGGTCGACCACGGCCAGGCGGCCCCAGGCGAACGCCTGCTGGTTCATCGTCACGGCCGCGCCGTTCAGTTCAATGGCACGCATCAGCGAGTCGAACGACAGCGGCACCAGGCCCTGCTGCCACGCGTAGCCGAGGATGAACAGGTTGGCGGCGATGGCATCGCCCAGCAGCGCGGTGGCCAGCTGGGTGGCGTCGAGCTGCAGCGGTTCCTGGCCGCCCAGCGCCACGCGCACGCCGGCCACGATGTCGGCGGCGGGGAACTGCATGTCGGGGCGGGTGGTGAAGGTGCCCGGCATTGCTTCGTAGGTGTTGAGCACCACCTGCGAACGGCCGGCACGCACCTTCGACAGCGCCCAGTAATCGTTCACCACCACCATGTCGCAGCCCAGCACCAGGTCGGCCTCACCGGCGGCGATGCGCACGGCGTGGATGTCGTCCGGGCGGCGGGCGATGCGGATGTGCGTGGTCACCGCGCCACCCTTCTGTGCCAGGCCGGTCTGGTCGAGCACGGTCGCGCCCTTGCCTTCCAGATGGCCGGCCATGCCCAGCAGCGCGCCGATGGTCACCACGCCGGTACCGCCGACGCCGGTGATCAGGATGTTCCAGGGCTGTTCCAGCGTGCCGCGGATGGTCGGCGCCGGCAGGTTGTCCAGCAGGGTGGAGGCATCGCGCTTGCTGCCCTTGCGCGGCTGGCCACCGTGCACGGTGACGAAGCTCGGGCAGAAACCATTCACGCAGGAATAGTCCTTGTTGCAGTTGGACTGGTCGATCTCGCGCTTGCGCCCGAACTCGGTCTCCTTCGGCAGCACCGACACGCAGAAGCTCTTCTTGCCGCAGTCGCCGCAGCCTTCGCAGACCAGCGAATTGATCAGCACGCGCTTCTGCGGGTCTTCCAGCTTGCCGCGCTTGCGGCGGCGGCGCTTCTCGGTGGCGCAGGTCTGTTCGTAGATCAGGATCGAAACACCCTTCACTTCGCGCAGGCGCTTCTGCACGGCATCCAGTTCGCTGCGGTCGTGGAACTCGACGTCGCTGGGGAAATGCTCGCGCTGGCCGGTCCACTTGCCGATGTTGTCCGACAGCACCACGATGGTGTGGATGCCCTCGGCGCGCATCTGCCTGGCGATGTCGGGCACGCTCAGCGGGCCGTCCACCGGCTGGCCGCCGGTCATCGCCACCGCATCGTTGTAGAGGATCTTGTAGGTGATGTTGACGCCGGCGGCGACCGCCTGGCGGATCGCCAGCGAGCCGCTGTGGAAATAGGTGCCGTCGCCCAGGTTCTGGAACACGTGCGCGGTGTCGGTGAACGGCGCCTGCCCGGCCCAGGTCACGCCTTCACCGCCCATGTGGGTGAAGGTGTCGGTGCTGCGGTCCATCCAGGTCACCATGTAATGGCAACCGATGCCGGCCAGCGCCCGCGAACCTTCCGGCACCTGGGTGGAGGTGTTGTGCGGGCAGCCCGAGCAGTAGTGCGGCACGCGCGGGAAGCTGGCGCGCGGCAACGCAAGCTCGGCTTCCTTTTCCTGCATCCACTGCAGGCGCTGTTCGATCGATTCGTTGTTGAAGAACTTCTGGATGCGGCGGCCGATCACGCCGGCGATGGTGGCCGGGGTCAGTTCGCCGGTGGACGGCAGGATCCACTCGCCGCTTTCGTCGTACTTGCCGACGATGGACGGGCGCTGGCCCCAGCTCACCGGCCAGTTGAAGAACTGTTCCTTCATCTGGCGCTCGATGAAGGCGCGCTTCTCCTCCACCACGATGATGTCTTCCAGGCCCTGGGCGAAGCGGGCGATGCCCTCCGGCTCCAGCGGCCAGGTCATGCCGACCTTGTACACGCGGATGCCGATGTCGGCGCAGGCCGCTTCGTCCAGGCCCAGGTATTCCAGCGCCTGCAGCACGTCCAGGTAGCTCTTGCCGGTGGTGACGATGCCCAGCCGCGCGCGCGGCGCGTCCATCACCACCTTGTCGATGCCGTTGGCGCGGGCAAAGGCCTGCGCGGCCTTCACCGCATAGCGGTGCAGGCGCATTTCCTGGTCCAGCGGCGGGTCCGGCCAGCGGATGTTGAGGCCGCCGCCGGGCATGTCGAAGTCTTCGGGCAGCACGATGCGCCGGGCCAGCGGATCGACCTCGACCGAGGCCGACGATTCCACCGTCTCGGCGATGGTCTTGAAGCCAACCCAGCGGCCGGTGTAACGGCTCATCGCCCAGCCCAGCAGGCCCATGTCGAGGATGTCCTGCACGCCGGCCGGGTTCAGCACCGGCATCATCGCGCTGACGAATTCGTCCTCGCTGCCATGCGGCAGGGTCGAGCTGCGGCAGGCATGGTCATCGGCAGCCAGCGCCAGCACGCCGCCGTATCGCGAGGTGCCGGCGGCATTGGCATGCTTGAACACGTCGCCACAGCGGTCCACGCCGGGGCCTTTGCCATACCACATGCCGAACACGCCCTGCACGTTGGCGCCGGGGAACAGGTTGGTCTGCTGCGTGCCCCACACCATGGTGGCGCCCAGGTCCTCGTTCAGGCCCGGGGTGAACTTCACCTTGGCCGCTTCCAGGTGCTGGCGCGCGCGCCACAGCTCCAGGTCGAAGCCACCCAGCGGGCTGCCGCGGTAGCCACTGACGAAGCCGGCGCTGTCGATGCCCTCGTGCGCATCACGCAGGCGCTGCATCAGCGGCAACCGCACCAGCGCCTGCACGCCACTCAGGTAGATCCGCCCCTCGTTGCGGGTGTATTTGTGGTCGAGCGTGTAATCACGGTCGATCAGGTCGGCGGAAGAGGGCGAAGTGAGTTGCGCGGTACTGGTCATGGCTGGCCCGGTAGGATCGGCTGGCACCGGCCGCGTGCGGGCACGCGGCGGGAAAGGCGCGGATTGTAACAGTGGGGCCCGGAAGGCCCGGCACTCGCATCGGTGGCCGTGCTGGGGTTAGGATCGGGGTGAGAGGGGAGGTTGGTGTTTCAACCTGGGGGATTTTCGATGTCAGTTGCAGGAAAGTTCGTGGCCGGCGTGCTGCTGGTCTCGGGCGCGGCGTGCGCGTGGGCCGCACCGGCGTTGCCGGTACCGCAGGAGTTCTATTTCGACAATGATGCTGCCGCCGCGCCGATCATCGTGGTGGCCGGCAGCGGCGAAGACCTGGTCGCGCAGCTGCTGAAGCAGCGCGAGCGTGGGCGCAAGACGCTGGAGGCCTCGGTGCAGCTGGCCTCGGTGGCCATCGCGCAGGGCCGTGCGGAGCTGGGCGAGCAGCTCTACCGCGAGGCCCTGGCCGAAGCCCCCGTGCAGAGCAGCCTGGGCCGCAGCGTGCGCTGGAACTACGGCTGGGACCTGCTGCGCCAGGGCCAGGCACTGGCTGCGCTGGAACAGTGGCAATCGGTGGCCAACAACCTGCGCAGCAACGCGGCCTGGATTCCGCCGACCTACGCGCTGGCGTTGTGGCGGGCCGGCCAGCAGCAGGAAGCGGTGAAGTGGTATGCCGCCGCCGTGCGCACCGAGCCCAGCCAGTGGAGCGACAGCAGCCGCTATGCGCAGCTGCTGCCGGGCTGGCGCGATGATGAGCGGGCCAGCCTGGCTGAAGTGCAGCAGGCCTGGGCCGCGGCGCCGCCGGCCTGGCCGTGAGCCACGACCGCAGGCGCTTGCCGCCTGCGGTGCTGCATCGCACAATCGAAAAGGTCGCAGGCATCTGCCTGAGGGGGAGATGCCCATGGCCTTCGATGCCTTCGCCCTGATCCTGGCCATGCTCGGGCTGGGCATGCTGTTCGCCCGCCTGCGCGCCTTGCCGGACAACGCCGCCGAGACGCTGAACAAGGTGGTGCTGTACGTCTGCCTGCCCGCGGCGGTGCTGACCTACGTGCCGCGCCTGCAGCTGGATGCCAGCCTGCTGGGGTTGATGGCCACGCCGTGGCTGCTGATGCTGGCGACCTGGGCGCTGGTCAGCCTGGCGACCCGCGTGTTCGGCTTCGCCCGCGACGTGCACGCGGTGCTGCTGATCTGCGTGGCCCTGGCCAACTCCAGTTTCATCGGCTACCCGATGGTGCGTGCGCTGCTGGGCGATGCGGCGCTGCCCTATGCCGTGGTCTACGACCAGTTCGGCACCTTCCTGTTGTTGTCGACCTTTGGCCTGCTGGTGCTGGCGCGCTACAGCGGCGACCGCCCGCCGACCGCCCTGCAGGTGCTGGCCCGCATTGGCCGCTTCCCCCCGTTGTGGGCACTGCTGTTCGCCCTGGTGCTGATGCCGGCGCAGCCACCGTTGTGGATTGGTACCGCCCTGAAGCAGCTGGCCGATGCGATGCTGCCGCTGGTGATGCTGGCGGTGGGGCTGTCGATCCAGCTGCGCCTGCGCCGCGAGGAGCTGCGGCCGCTGGCGGTGGGCCTGCTGTTGAAGCTGCTGGTGCTGCCGGCGCTGGCATTGCCGCTGTCGTGGGCGCTGGGCATGCAGGGCCTGATGTTGAAGGCCAACGTCCTGGAATCGGCGATGCCGACGATGATCACCGCTGCCGCGCTGGCGATCTCGCACCGGCTGGCGCCACGGCTGGCGGCGGCGCTGGTGGGGTATGGGATCGTGCTGTCGCTGGTGACGCTGCCGGCGTGGATGTGGGTACTGGGGTGATGGTTCATCTGCAGGGCTTGCAGCCCTGCACCCGCTTCAAGCCACGGCAACGGCAACGTCAAAAGCTGGCTTTCCGTGGGATGGCGGGGTGGGTCCGGTTGAGGGGGACGCCGTAAATACGTCCATGTAGGCTTGGTCGCCGCATCCATGCGGCTCACACCCCCTCAACCGGACCCACCCCGCCTTCGACAGTTTCCCGCGGCTGTGGGTGGGTGCCGATCCAGGTTCTGCTCTGGTGGGTGCCGACCGTTGGTCGGCACATGAGCGAAGCGACCGGCTTCTGCTCTTGCTCTTCTTTTCTTCTCCGTGGCTGACCGCACACGGAAACTGTCAGGGGTCGGGCGGGTAGGTTGCGCGGGGGTGCGAGCGCCATGGATGGCGCTCACAAGCCTCCAGGGACGGATTCACGGCGTCCCCCGCGCGGCCTACCCGCCCGGCCCTCTCGCAGCGCCAGTCGACTAACAGTCGACCCCACCAACCAACAGCCACGAGGGGCTCCGCCGTTGGCCGGAAACAACCCCTCAGTCGTCCGCAGAAACCGTCCGCCCCGACGCCCACTCGCGCAATGCCGCCACCTGCTCGGCCATCAACACCGACAACGGCCGCGTCGCGCGGATCTCGGTCATCAGCAGCTCGGTATCCAACGGCCGCCCCTCGGCATGCGCCGAATACAGCCCCGCCACGATCGCCTGCTCGATCTCCGCGCCGGAAAACCCGTTCGCCGCCGCGGCCAGCGCCGGCAGGGCGAAATCATCCGCGTTGAGCTGGCGCCGGCCCAGGTGCAGCCGCAGCAGCTCCACCCGTACGTCCGGCGGCGGCAGGTCGACGAAGAAGATCTCGTCGAAACGCCCCTTGCGCAGCAGCTCGGCCGGCAGTTCGTGCACCTGGTTGGCGGTGGCCACGATGAACACCGGCGCCTTGCGCTCGGCCATCCAGGTCAGCAGGTGGCCCAGCACGCGGCGCGACACGCCGCCATCGTCGCCACCGCTGGCCAAGCCCTTCTCGATCTCGTCCATCCACAGCACGCACGGGGCCAGCTGCTCGGCCGAGGCCAGCGCCTGGCGCAGGTTGGCTTCGGTCTCGCCGTGGTACTTGTTGTACAGCGCGCCCACGTCCAGGCGCAGCAGCGGCACACCGAAGCCGGCCGCGGTGGCCTTGGCCAGCATCGACTTGCCGCAGCCCTGCACGCCCAGCAGCAGCATGCCGCGCGGCGGGTCCAGCCCGGCCGGGGCCGAGCCGGCGATGAAGGCCACCCGGCGCTGGTTGATCCATCGCTTGAGCCGGTTGGCGCCGGCCACGTCGCCAAAGCGCGCACTGTCATGTTCGAAGAACAGGTGGCCACTGCGGTTGAGCAGCTCGAACTTCAGCCGCGCCAGCTGCGGCAGGTCGTCGTCGCGCAGCGCGCCATCGGCATAGATCAGCTGGCGGGCGATGCGGCGGGCATCGACCAGGCTCAGGCCCTGCAGGTTCTTCAGGATCTTCTTGACCGCTTCGCTGTCCACTTCCACGCGCCGGCCGCCATGCTCGCGGGCATAGGCGTCGGCCTCCTCGCGCAGCATCTTCAGCAGGGCGTTGGCATCGGGCAGGCGCGGGTTGAACCGCACCGCCAGCGCTTCCAGTTCGGCCGGCAGCTCGACCTTGGCGCCGATCAGCACCAGCACGTGCGGCTGGCTGTGGCGGCGCTGGATCAGGTCGCGCAGCGCACGCTGGTGGCTGGCGTAGCCGAGGTAGGGGTGGAAATCGAGCAGCAGGTAGATGCCGCGCTGTTCGGCCTGGCGGATCATCTGCAGGGCGGCGCTGGCATCGGGCGGGCCGATCGCATCGTCCTCGCGTTCCAGGTCGATGCGGCGCAGGCCCTCGGTGATCGACCAGCGGTGCAGGGCACGCCAGACGTGCATGAGCGTCTGACGGAACAGTTCGACGATGCGGGCCTCGTCCTGGGTCTCGATCACGATCAGGGGGGTATTGGCGCGGATCAACGCGCTCAGGTCCTGCAGTTCGCTCATGCCGGTTCGATCCTTCGGGGGCGCCACGATAGCAAAGCCGTGGCAGATTGATTCAGGCCGTCTCTACCTTCCGTCACCATCGGCGGTGTACGCTCGGGGCACGTACCCGGAAGCGAGGCTGGCATGAAGACGATCCTGGTGGCCGGTTCCAAGGGCGGGGTGGGCAAGACCACCGTCGCCACCCACCTGGCCGCTTACGCGGCATTGCAGGGCAAGGCCACGGTGATCGCCGATGCCGACCCGCAGGGCTCCAGCACCCGCTGGGCGCAGCGCCGGGCCGGGCTGGACAGCGCCGTCCTGCCCATCGACGTATATCGAAAGAAGCAGTGGGCGCAGAAGCTGCCCGACGGCACCGATACCGTCATCATCGATGCACCCGCCGGCGCGCTGGCCGACGATATCCCCCATTTCCTCGATGCCGCCGACGCCGTGGTGGTACCGGTGCTGCCCTCGGCGCTGGACATCGAAGCCATCGTCGGCTTCCTCAACAGCCTGGCGCAGAACCCGCGCGTGCACAGCCGCAAGCTGCCGGTGGGCCTGGTCCTCAACCGCACCAAGCCGTGGACCCAGACCTCGCAGCAGGCGCTGCAGATGCTGGGCGAGTGGCCCTACCCGGTGGTGGCCCAGCTGCGCGACAGCCAGAGCTACGTGGTGATGACCGGCCTCGGCCGCAGCCTGTTCGATTACCGCTCGGCCCAGGTGCGCGAGCACCAGGCCGACTGGGAGCCGCTGCTGGCCTGGTTGAAGCTGTGACGCGTACGTCACCCGTTTTACTGCACCCTCACTTTCATGGAACCTCGCGATGCGTGAACTGATCCTGCTGCGCCATGCCCATGCCGAACCGGCCACCCCCGGCCAGGCCGACCTCGATCGGCCGTTGTCGCCGGTGGGTCTTGCCGAAGCCGAGGCGGCCGGCAAGTGGATGAAGGAAAACAACCTGCTGCCGGACTGCGTGCTGTGCTCGCCGTCGCGGCGCACCCGCGAGACCCTGGAAGCGGTGCTGGCGACCATCGGCTACGTGGAAAAGCGCCTCGAAGACCGCATCTACGAAGCCACCCCCGGCACCCTGGCCGCGCTCGTGGATGAGCGCCGTGACCTCGACCGGGTGCTGATCGTCGGCCACAACCCCGGCCTGGAACGGCTGGTGGCGCTGATGACCGAAGGCACCAGCAGCGATTACCGGGGCATGCCGCCGGCTGCCGTGGCCGTGCTCGGGTTCCCGCGCGAGGCGGCGATCGAGCCGGGCGTGGCCAGCCTGAACGCCTTCTGGTGGCCGTGAGTCGATGATCCTGGCACGGCCCGGCCGCTGCCTGCTGCCGGTGCTGCTGGCCTGCAGCCCGGCCTGGGCTGCCCCGCCACCGCCCACGCCGCTGCCGCCGGTGGAAGCACTGGCGTCGGCCGCGTCGGCGCGCGTGCTGCACCTGGACCTGCAGCGTTCACGGATCGGCTTCGAGGTGCGCACCCGCTTCGGCCAGCGCATCGAAGGGCTGTTCCCGCATTTCGACGGGCGCGTCGAAGTGCTGTCCGATGGCCGCCACCAGGTGCACCTGAAGATGTTCACCCGTTCGGTGGAGATCCCGGGCAAGGAGCGCTACACCGGCTGGATGCGCGGGCCGGAGTTCTTCGATGCCGGGCGTTACCCGTCGGTGGAGTTCGACTCGCTGCCCTACTGGCCGGACACCATCGGTGACGGCGGCGACATCCAGGGCCGGCTCACCCTGCGCGGGGTCAGCCACCCGGAGACCCTGCGGGTGGAGAAAGCGGAATGTTCCCGACCCGGCTATGATTGCGACGTCGTCAGCCGCGGTACCGTGCAACGAGGCCGGTACGGCATGGACAGCTGGCAGCTTGCCTTGAGTGACCGAGTGACCTTCGTACTACGAGCCCGCCTGAGCGAGGCGCCGAAACCGTGAACCTCCTGCTGCGTGTACTGGCGCTGGCAACCGTGTTGCTGGGCAGCGGCTGCGCGTCGCTGTCGCACGCCGAGCGCGACCGTGCCCAGGCGATCGCGGTGCAGGCCCGTTCGGCCCAGGTCGACTGCCAGCGCGCCGACCGCTGCGCGCAGGATTCGCCGCTGCGGGCCTTGGCCGGCCGCGCATTCAGCGAATCGACCGAAGCGCAGCCGCTGCATTACGCCACCCTGCTCGATGAAGGCGAGGGCGCCCTGGTCGCCCGCCTGAACCTGCTGCGCAGTGCCACCCGCAGCATCGACCTGCAGACCTACATCTTCGACAAGGACGACAGCGCCCGGCTGGTCATCGACGAACTGCTGGCCGCCTCGCGCCGCGGGGTGAAGGTGCGGGTGCTGATCGACCAGCTCTCGGCGATTTCCGACCTGGAGATCCTGGGGGCGCTGTCCGGCGCCCACCAGAACTTCGAACTGCGGGTCTACAACCCCACCTTCGGCAAGGCCCGGCTGAACTACTTCGACTATGCCGGCAGCGTGCTGTGCTGCTTCCGCCGCTTCAACCAGCGCATGCACAACAAGCTGCTGGTCATCGACGACGCGATCGGCGTGGTCGGCGGCCGCAATTACCAGGACGATTACTACGACTGGGACCGCGAGTACAACTTCCGCGACCGCGACGTGCTGATCGCCGGCCCGGAAGCGCGTGCGATGGCCGCCAACTTCGATGCGTTCTGGCGTGCGCCGCGCAGCGTGCCCGCCGAGCGCCTCAACGATGTCGGCCGTACGCTGCTCAAGCAGGGCGTGCCGGCCATGCCGCCGGCGCAGTTCCGCCGCCCCGAGCGGGTGGAGCGGGTCAGCGAGGAGGCCAACGACAGCGATTTCGTCACCCGCTCGTTCGTCGATACCGCGCTGCCGGTGCACTCGGTGCGCTATGTGGCCGACCTGCCACGCAAGCACCGCCGCGAGCGCGCGGATGCACCGCTGGCCGGGCAGCACGTCACCGAACCGCAGCTGGATGCACTCATTTCCGGCGCGCAGAAGGAAGTGATCCTGCAGACGCCCTACCTGGTGCTGTCCAAGCCGGCGCAGAAGCTGTTCCGCGAGCTGCGCAAGCGGCCGGAGCCGCCGCGCGTGGTGGTGTCCAGCAACAGCCTGGCGGCCACCGACAACCCGATCGTGTATGCGCTGTCGTACAAGTACAAGCGGCGCAACATGCGCGAACTGGGCTTCAACATCTTCGAATACAAGCCGTTCCCGCTGGATGCGCCGGTCGACTACCGCAACCTGCTGCCCGACCCGCTGGGCAGTGGTGGCAGCGCCACGGCCGGCCAGGGCGTGCGCAACCCGTTGATCGGCGGCAGTGCGGCCGGCAGCAATGCCGGGGGCGGCGATGACGCGGCACCGGCCCCGCTGGCCGCCGCAGGCGATGACGTGGACGCGCAGGACACGCGCCCGGCAGTGGAGCACCCGCGGCTGGGCAGCGCCTACGAAAACAGCCGCGCGCGCCGCCGTGCCGCTGGCAGCGAAGTGGAAACGCGCCTGCTGCGTACCGAGACGCGGCCGTCGTTCCTGGGCAGCAAGGCCGTCAACAAGCCGCTGCCGGTCACCCGCAAGGGCGCGCGCATGGGCCTGCACGCCAAGTCGCTGGTGGTCGATCGCCGCATCGGCGTGGTCGGCACGCACAACTTCGATCCGCGCAGCGAGAACTACAACACCGAAGGCGCGGTGATCATCGATGACCCGGTGTTCGCCGAACAGCTGGCGCAGAGCATCCTGCGCGATACCCACCCGCAGAACTCCTGGACGGTGGCGCCGCGCGCCAAGCCGCCGGTGCTGTCCGGGCTGAACTACAGCGTGGGCAAGGCCTCAGAGGCGCTGCCCATCCTTGATTTCTGGCCGTGGCGCTACGCCACCGATTACGAGTTCCAGCCCGGCGTGGACTGCCCGCAGCCGCTGCCGCGGCAGAGCCCGGATTTCCACCGCTGCTACGTCCCCGTCGGTGATTTCCCCGAAGTGAACGTCGGCCCGAAGTGGCTGCTGGTGCGCATGCTGACGGCATTCGGCGCCGGCCTCGTCCCCATTCTCTGAAGGTACCCGCATGACCCAGGTGTTCCGCGAAGCCGTCTCCATCGACCAGCTCAACACGCTCAGCCGTGGCACGGCCATCGATACCCTGGGCATCACCTTCACCGCCGCCGGCGATGACTGGCTGCAGGCCACCATGCCGGTCGACGAGCGCACCCGCCAGCCGTACGGCATCCTGCACGGCGGCGCCTCGGTGGTGCTGGCCGAGACCCTGGGCAGCAGCGCCGGCAATCTCTGCGTGGATACCGGCAAGCAGGTCTGCGTGGGCCTTGAGATCAACGCCAACCACGTGCGCGCCGTGCGCAGCGGCACCGTCACCGGCACCGCGCGTGCAGTGCACGTGGGCCGCAGCACCCAGCTGTGGGAAATCCGCATTGAAGACGAACAGGGCCGGCTGGTGTGCATCTCGCGGCTGACCCTGGCGGTGGTGGCCGCAGGCCACGGCTGAGGCCGATGCCTGGCCCGGCTGCCCCTGCTGCGCTGCCGCTGCGGATCATCGCCAGCGGCGCCTACCTGCCACGCCAGCGCGTGCCATCGGAGCAGTTCGACCGGCGCTGGAACAAGCCGGCCGGCTGGGTCGAGCGGCACAGTGGCGTGGCCAGCCGCGGCCATGCGGCAGCCGATGAGCGCGCCTCGTGGATGGGCGCACAGGCGGCACGGCAGGCCCTGCAGCAGGCCGCGCTGGCTGCCACCGATATCGACTGCATCGTCTCCGCCTGCGGGGTGATGGAGCAGGCCATTCCCTGCCAGGCCGTGCTGGTGCAGCGCGCCCTCGGCCTGGGCGACAGCGGCATCCCGTCCTTCGACGTCAACGCCACCTGCCTGGGCTTCGTGGTGGCGCTGGAAATGGCCGGCAGCCTGCTGGCGCTGGGCCGCTACCGCCGCGTGCTGATCGTCTGCAGCGATGTTCCCAGTGCCGGCCTCGACCCGGACGATCTGCTGACCGCACCGCTGTTCGGCGATGGCGCGGTGGCGATGCTGGTTGAACGCGCCGCCGACGGCCACGCCTCGGCGCTGCTGGCGACCCGCCTGCGCACCTATGGCGACGGCGCCGGACTGTGCCAGGTGCCGACCTGTGGCACCGGCATGCGCCTGTTCGATGATATCGATGCCTACCGCGCGGCCCATCATTTCCAGATGCAGGGCAAGGCGCTGTACCGCGAAGCCGCGCGGCGCCTGCCCGGCTTCCTGCAGGATCTGCTGGACAGCGCCGGCACCGCGCTGGACGCGTGCGACGTGATCGTGCCGCACCAGGCCAGCGGCCAGGCCCTGGACCACCTGCAGCGCGTGCTGGGCCTGCCGCCGCAGCGGCTGGTGCGCATCCTGCGCGAGCACGGCAACCAGCTGGCAGCGTCGTTGCCGATGGCCCTGCACCAGGCGCTCATCGACGGTCGCCTGCCGCGCGGCGGCCAGGCCCTGCTGATCGGCACCGGCGCCGGCCTGGCGCTGGGCGGCGCGGTACTGCGCTACTGATGCGCACGGTCCTGGTCACCGGCGCCAGTGGCTTCATCGGCCAGCATGTCGCGCTCGCGCTGGCGGCGCAGGGTTGGCAGGTGCGTGGCAGCGGGCGCGATGCGCGCCGGCTGCAGGCGCTGGCCGCGCACGGTATCCAGACCGCCAGCGCCGACCTCGCCCACGATGCGCTGGGGCCGCTGCTGCAGGGCTGCGATGCGGTCGTGCACTGCGCCGCGATGTCGCAGCCCTGGGGCACGGCGGCCGCCTTCCAGCGGGCGAACGTGCTGGCCACCACCCGCCTGCTGCAGGCCGCACAGGCGGCCGGCGTCGCCCGCCTGGTCCACCTGGGGTCGCCCAGCATCTATTTCCGCTTCGCCGACCAGTACGGTCTGGATGAGCGCTTCCAGCCGCCACGGCGCTGGATCACCGAGTACGCCCGCAGCAAATGGGAATCGGAAGTGGCCGTGGCCGCTGCCGCACGCCAGGGGCTGCACACCGTGGTGCTGCGCCCGCGCGCGGTGTTCGGGCCGGGCGACCGCGCGATCCTGCCGCGCCTGCTGGCGGTGGCCGCCAGCGGTCGTTTCCCGCTGATCCACGGCGGCCGCGCGCTGATCGACGTCACCCCCATCGACGATGCCGTGCAGGCGGTGGTCCTGGCGCTGCAGGCCGATGCGCGCTGCAGCGGGCACGCCTACAACATCAGTGCCGGCACGCCGCTGCACGTGCATGCGCTGGTCAACGGCCTGTTCGAGGCAATGGACCTGCAGGTGCGCCTGCGCACGGTGCCGCGCACGCTGGCACTGGCAGCGGCGGGGATGGCCGAGACCGCGGCCCGCCTGCGGCCCGGGCGCCCCGAGCCGCGCCTGACCCGCTATGGCGTGGGCGTGCTGGGCTACTCGCAGACCTTGGACATCAGCGCGGCGCGGCGTGACCTGGGCTACGACCCGCGCACCGGCGTGCAGGCGGCCCTGCAGGCCTTCGCCACGCACTGGAAGCAGCACGCCTGCAACCAGCACGGGGGCACCGATGGCACGGCTTGAGTGGGAACTGATCGAGGCCGGCCACTGCGTGCACCCGCAGCGCGCCGTCCGCCAGGGCGCCAGCTGGCACCGCTGCGAATTCCCAGCGCTGGTGGCCCTGCTGCACCACCCGCAGCGCGGGCCGATCCTGTTCGATACGGGCTACTCGGATGCGTTCCTGCAGGCCACCGCGCGCTTCCCGGAGCGCCTCTACCGCTGGGTCACGCCGGTGCACCTGGGCCCAGGCCAGAGCGTACGCGCTCAGCTGCAGCAGCGCGGCATCGCCGCGGCTGACATCGGCCTGGTGGTGCTCTCGCACCTGCATGGTGACCACGTCGGTGGCGTGCTTGATTTCCCCGGGGTGCCGCTGCTGTGTTCGCGCGCGGCGTGGCAGGACCAGGCCGCGCGCGGGCGCCTGCGCGCGCTCAGCGTGGGCCTGCTGCCGGCGCTGACCCGCGATGCGGCGCCACGCATGGCCTGGTTGGAAAGCCTGCCGGAGGTCGGCCTGCCGCGCCCCTTCGATGCCTTTGGCCGCGGACGCGACGTGCTGGGTGACCGCAGCCTGCTGGCGGTACCGCTGCCCGGCCACGCGGTGGGCCAGCATGGCCTGCTGTTCGAAGGTGCCGATGGCCGACCCGTGTTCCTGGTGGCCGACGCGGCCTGGTCCAGCGCTGCCATCACCGATGGCGTGCCACCACCGCGCCTGGTCACCGCCCTGCTGGGCCACACCGCCACCTACCGGCAGACCCTGCAGCGGCTGCAGCACACCCAGCGCCAGGTCAGCGACCTGCAGCTGGTGCCGGCCCATTGCGGCCTGTGGCGGCCCCCCGCCAACCGGTAGAGCCGAGCTTGCTCGACTGTTGTCAGGCCCGGCCAGTCGAGCAAGCTCGACGCTACAAGCCCGCCAACAGCCCCGCCAACAGGACACCGTGTTCCCGCCCATGGCCGCGGTCAATAGGACTTATGGCCAGAATCGGCTGGCAGCCGCTGCAGCCCTCCGGTATCGTGCGCGGATGACTTCCCCCACTCCGGCCCCCCGTGGCGGCGTGGCGCGTGTGTGCCGTTACCTGTACCGCGTACCGCTGCTGTTGGTCCACATCCTCGTGTTCCTGCCGTTGATCCTGATCGGCATGCTTCCGCCGTGGGGCGAACTGCGCGTGGGCGACGCCACCTTCGGTGCCAAGGTCGTCAACTGGTGGCAGGGCGGCCTGATGTGGATCTTCGGCTTCCGCCTGGCGCAGATCGGCACGCCGCTGCCGGGCGCGGTGCTGTTCGTCGCCAACCACGTCAGCTGGGTGGATATCTCCATCCTGCACAGCCAGCGCATGATGGGCTTCGTCGCCAAGCGCGAGATCGCCAGCTGGCCGGTGGTGGGCTGGCTGGCCGCGCGCGGGCAGACCATCTTCCACCAGCGTGGCAACACCGAGTCGCTCGGTGGGGTGATGCAGGTGATGGCCGACCGCCTGCGCGATGGCAAGGCGGTGGGCGTGTTCCCGGAAGGGCGTACCCGTGGCGGCCACGAAGTGGGCCCGTTCCATGCGCGCATCTTCCAGGCCGCGGTTGAAACCGGCGTGCCGGTGCAGCCGGTGGCCCTGGTCTACGGCACCGGTGGCGATGCCCAGACCATCGTGGCCTTCGGGCCGGGCGAGAGTTTCTTCGCCAATTTCCTGCGCCTGCTCGGTGAGCCGGCGCGACGTGCGGAAGTGCACTTCCTGGCACCGATCGGTGCCCAGGACCTGGAAGGCCGTCGACGCATCGCGGAAACCTCGCGCGCGCGCATCGTGGCGGCGATGAGCGGGGAGTGAGCGTGCGGTGGCACTGATCCCGCCACCCCTGCTGGACGCCGGCACGCCGACGCTGCATGCGGCTGACTACCAGCCGCCGCGCTGGCTGCGCAATCCGCACCTGCAGTCCATGCTCAGCTCCAGCCGCATGCGCCTCCAGCGCGGCCTGCTGCTGCTGGCCGCCACCGGTGCGGTCAGTGAAGAACTGATCCTCGATGGCGGCGACGGCGTGCGCCTGCAGGGATGGCACAGCCACATCGAAGGCCGCGAGCCGAAGGGCATGGCCCTGCTGCTGCATGGCTGGGAAGGCAGCGCCGAATCCAGCTACATGCGCATGGCGGCCGCGCGCATGATCGACCAGGGCTTCGACGTGGTGCGGCTGAACTTCCGCGACCACGGCAACACCCACCACCTCAACCCCGGCATCTTCCACTCCAACCGCATCGATGAAGTGGTGCAGGCGGCCGGTGACATCGCCCGGCGCTGGCCGGACCTGCCGCTGGTGGCGGCGGGCTATTCGCTGGGCGGCAACTTCGTGCTGCGCCTGGCCCTGCGCGCGCCGGCGGCCGGCGTGCCGCTGCAGCGGGTGGCCTCGGTATGCCCGGTGCTGGACCCGGCGCTGACCATGGACAGCATCGAGAGCGGCCCGGCGATGTACGACTGGTACTTCCGCCGCAAGTGGGCCGGCTCGCTGCGCCGCAAGCGCGACCTGTTCCCCGAACTGAGCGACTGCGACGACCGCGTGCTGAAGCTGGACATCCGCGCGCTGACCGCGTGGCTGGTGGAACGGCATACCGATTTCGGCTCGCTGCAGGCGTACTTTGATGGCTACTCGATCGCGGGCGATCGCCTGTCCACCCTGCAGGTGCCGGCCGACATCCTGATGGCCCAGGATGATCCGGTCATTCCCTATTCCACCTTCAGCAACTGGCAGCTGCCGCAGCAGGCGCGGCTGGAAACCGCCTGCTGGGGCGGCCACTGCGGGTTCCTGGAAAACTGGCGCGGCGACGGCTTCTCCGAACGCTGGGTGGCCCAGCGCCTGCAGCGGGTGCTGGCGGGCTGAACCGGCGCCGGCACGCAGCCCGCTACAATGCGGGTTTGCCATTGAAGCGGACTGCCATGCAAGACCAGATCCTCCAGGCCCTGCGCCAGAACGATGCCGCACAGGCCGTGCAGCTGGCACAGGCGTGGGTGCACGACGAACCCGGCCAGGCCCAGGCCCACCGCTGGCTGGCGCTTGCGCTGCAGCAGCAGGACCAGCCCGAAGCCGCAATGGAAGCCCTGCAGCAGGCACTGCAGCTGGCCCCGGACGATGCACAGCTGCACCTGCAGCAGGCCGGCCTGCTGCTCGCCCAGCATCGCTTCGAAGGCGCCGACGAAGCACTGCTGCGCACCACCGAACTCAACCCGAACGCCTTCGAGGCCTACCTGATGCAGGCGCATCTGGCGATCGGCCGCAACGACATCGATACCGCCGCGCGGCAGGCCACGATGGCCGCCAGGCTGGAGCCGGAACATCCGGAAGTGATGGCGCTGCAGGGCATGGTGGCCCTGTACCGCGACGACGCCGACCGTGCCGTGCAGCTGCTGTCCGAAGCCGCCCGGCAGATGCCCAACGACCCGCGCGTGCTGTATGCACTGGGCTCGGCCTACCAGGCCAAGGACATGCTGGCCTTCGCCGAGCAGGCCTTCCGACGCGTGATCGAGATCAACCCGAAGATGACCAGCCTGCATGGCCACGTGGTGCAGCTGGCGCTGCGCCAGGGCAATGTCGAGGCCGCCCACCAGCAGCTGCAGCAGGCGCTGCAGGTGCCGGGCCTGGATACGCCGGCGCTGCAGCGGCTGGGCGCGGAGATCGCGCTGCAGGCCGACCAGCCGATGCAGGCACTGGAACAGCTGCGGCCGATGCTGAAGGCCAACCCGGACGACCGCCGCACGGTGGAGCTGCTGCTGGCCTGCTGGCAGCGCCTGGGCCGCGAAGAAGAAGCCCGCACCGAACTGGACGCCGTACTGGCCGAGCACACCCAGCTGCCGCACCTGTGGCTGGCGCGGCTGGCACCGGAGGGCTTCGGCAGCCCGGGCGCGGTGGCCGTGGCTGATCGCTGGATCGAGGCCATGCCCGAGTTCGTGCCTGCCCTGGAAGCGCGCCTGCGCCTGCATGAAGCGGCCGGCGAAGGCGATGCCGTGGAGGCGATCGCCCGCCGCATCATCGCCGTGGAGCCGGGCCGCATCAGTGGTGAAACCCGCCTGGTCGCCGCGCTGCTGGCGCGTGATCCGGCGGCAGCCGTCGCCCACGTGCAGGGCCTGATCGACACTGCGCCTGAAGGCCGCCGCATCGAGCTGCGCACCTGGCTGGGCGAAATCCTGGACCAGGCCGGCCAGCCGCGTGACGCGCTGCGCACCTGGCTGGAACTGCAGGCCGAACAGAGCGCGCAGCGCCTGCCGCTGCCGCCGCAGGCCAAGGCACCGCCGAGCTGGCCCGACCTCGGCGAGGTCGATGCAGAAAGTGCTGCATCCGCGCCGATCTTCCTGTGGGGCGCACCGGGCTCGGGCGTGGAACGCGTGGCGGTCACCCTCACCGGGGCCAGCCCGGTGATGCGCAGCGACCGCTTCGGCCATACCCCGCCGGACGATGCCTTCCAGAACTACTTCACCCTGCAGAAGCTGGCCTCGGGCGACCTCAGCCCGGACGGCCTGGTGAGCGGCTGGCGTGACTCGCTGCGCAAGCGCGGCCTGCAGAACGACACCGTGATCGACTGGCTGCTGTGGTGGGACAACGCCCTGCTGTGGTCGCTGCGCCCGCACCTGCCGCAGGGCCGCCTGCTGGTGGTGCTGCGCGACCCGCGCGACATGCTGCTGGACTGGATCGCCTACGGCGCGCCGGCCCCGTTCGCGGTCAACAACGTGGCCGAAGTGGCGGAATGGCTGGCCCGTTCGATGGCCCAGGTGGCCACCCTGCACGAACAGGACCTGTACCCGCACCTGCTGATGCGCATGGACGACGTGGGCGATGACCCGCGCGTGGTTGCCGGCATGCTGCAGGAGCTGTTCAACACCTCCATTCCGCCGGCCGAGCGCATCGGCCCGCCGCGTTTCCCGGCCGGCCACTGGCGCCACTACCGCGACGTCATGAGTGCCGCGTTCGATCTGCTGACCCCGGTCGCGGTGCGACTGGGCTATCCCGAAGCGTAAGGAGCCATTGCATGCAGTTGAACAGCAACAGCATCACCCCCGGAGCCCCGATCGACCGCGAGTTCGCAGCCGGTGATGCCGACGGCTTCGCGCCGGACCGCAACCCGCACCTGGCGTGGAGTGGTGTGCCCGATGGCACGCGCTCGTTCCTGCTGGTATGCGTCGACCCGGACGTGCCGACCGTGCCGGATACGGTCGGCCGCACCGACATGACCGTGCCGCGCGACCAGCCGCGCTGCGATTTCGTGCACTGGGTGATGGCCGATATCCCGGCCTCGGTGCAGGAGATCGCCGCGGGCAGCTGCAGCGATGGCTTCGTTGCCAAGGGCAAGCCGGCACCGGCCGGCCCGGCGGGCAGCCGCCAGGGCGTGAACGATTTCACCGGCTGGTTTGCCGGCAACCCGGACATGGCCGGCGATTACCTGGGCTACGACGGCCCGTACCCGCCGTTCAACGACGAACGCGTGCATCGCTACTTCTTCCGCGTGTTCGCGCTGGACGTGGCGACGCTCGACCTGCCGCAGCGCTTCACCGCAGCCGATGCCTACCGCGCCATGCACGGCCACGTGCTGGCCGAAGCCACGCTGCACGGTACCTACACGCTGAACCCCGCGCTGTAACCCAGGTAGCGCCGGCCGCTGGCCGGCGTTGCCTTTCCGGACGCTACGCAACCGCGCCGGGTGGTAGAGCCGGCCACCCGTCGGCATCCATCCACGCATGGCGTGGATCTACCGCTCTGGTAGGTGCCGACCGTTGGTCGGCACGATCCCTCCGTGGCGGGTAGGGCCGGCCGCTGGCCGGCTGCGCTTTCTGTAGAGCCGAGCCATGCTCGGCTGCGTTCCACATTTCCAAAGCCAGCCGACCAGCAGTCGGCTCTACCGCACGGTGTCCGGCCACCCGTCGGCATCCATCCACGCATGGCGTGGATCTACCGCTCTGGTAGGTGCCGACCGTTGGTCGGCACGATCCCTCCGTGGTGGGTAGAGCCGGCCGCT
>NZ_JASGBW010000049.1:0-19668 GCF_030053215.1 Stenotrophomonas sp. PFBMAA-4
GATCCACGCCATGCGTGGATGAATTCATTCGATATCCGACAGATGTGCCGACCAACGGTCGGCACCCACCAACAGCCACCGGCCAACTGTCAGAGGCGGGGCGGTGTGGGTGGGCAGGACCGTTGGCGCCATGGATGGCGCCATCGAGCCCCCATGGGTGAGGGCGCTTTGCTTGCGAAGCACTGCTTCGCAAGCGCCCGAACGCACAGCCGCCAGCGGCTGGGCCGGACCCCGGAGGGGGTTTACGGCGTGTCCTGACCACCCACACCGCCCCGCCATCCCACGGAATGCCCGCTTTTGCTGTTGAGGTTGCCGGCCAGCGGCCGGCACTACCGCAGGTGCAGGGCTGCAAGCCCTGCAGAAAAAACCTACCTCGCCTGCTCCTGCTTGCGCACGATCGCCATCGCTATCTCCAGCGACTGCTCATAGTTCAACCGCGGGTCCACCGTCGAGCGATACGCACGCTCCAGGTCACGCTCGGTCAACTCGCGCGCACCACCGGTGCATTCGGTCACGTCCTCGCCGGTCAGCTCCAGGTGCACGCCACCCAGCCGCGTGCCCGCCGCAGCGTGCAGGTCGAAGGACATTTCCACCTCGCCCCGCACGTTGTCGAAGCGACGCGTCTTGAAACCGTTGGCCGTGCTCTCGGTATTTCCGTGCATCGCATCGCACACCCACAGCACGCGGCGGCCATCGCGCTTCACCGCGTCCAGCAGCGGCGGCAGCTTCTCGGCAATCTGCGCCGCTCCCATGCGGTGGATGAAACTCAGGCGGCCGGGTTCGTCATCCGGG
Organism: Stenotrophomonas sp. PFBMAA-4; assembly: GCF_030053215.1. Classification (NCBI taxonomy): domain Bacteria; kingdom Pseudomonadati; phylum Pseudomonadota; class Gammaproteobacteria; order Lysobacterales; family Lysobacteraceae; genus Stenotrophomonas; species Stenotrophomonas sp. PFBMAA-4. The sequence continues at coordinate 793 of NZ_JASGBW010000049.1, forward strand.
TTCAGCACATCGATCAACCGCAGCAGCTGGTCCGGCTGCACCGACGGGCCCACCTTGATCGCGATCGGGTTGCGTACGCCACGCAGGTATTCCACGTGTGCGCCATCCAGCGCGGCAGTGCGCATGCCGATCCACGGGTAATGCGTGCTCAGGTTCAACCAGCCCTGTTGGCGCGGCACCTGGCGGGTCAGGGCCTGCTCGTAGGGCAGCAGCAGCGCTTCGTGCGAGGTGTAGAAATCGATGCGGTTGAGGTTGTGCACGCGGGCCCCGGCCAGGGTCTCCATGAAGTGCACCGCGTCGCCGATCGAAGCCACCATCTTCTGGTACTCGGCAGCCAGCGGCGAATGCCGCACCCACTCCAGGTTCCAGTACTCGGGGTGGTGCAGGTCGGCGAAGCCACCATCGATCAGCGCCCGCACGAAGTTCATCGTCATCGCCGAGTGGGCGTGGGCCTGCAGCATCCGCTTCGGGTCCGGCAGGCGCGCAGCCTCGGTGAACGCCGGCGCGTTGATCACATCGCCGCGGTAGCTGGGCAGGGTCACGCCATCGCGGGTCTCGGTGTCGGCCGAACGCGGCTTGGCGTACTGGCCGGCGAAGCGGCCGACGCGGATCACCGGCTGGCGCAGGCCGTGCACCAGCACCAGGCTCATCTGCAGCAGCACCTTCAGGCGGTTGGAGATCGTGCCCGATTCGCAGTCGCTGAAATTCTCCGCGCAGTCACCGCCCTGCAGCAGGAAGCGCTTGCCCTCCTGCGCATCAGCCAGCTGCTGCTTCAGCGCCAGGATCTCCCACGAGGTCACCAGCGGCGGCAGCCGCTTCAGCTCATGCAGGGCCGCGTCCAGGGCAATCGGATCGGGATAGGTCGGCATCTGCAGCGCGGTCTTGCCACGCCAGCTCTCCGGCGACCAGCCAGCGCCGGTGGCGGTCGCAGCAGGATCGGAGACGGGCGGAACGGCGGACAGGCTCATTGCAGGATTCCGGGGGTGGGGGACGGTCATGGTCGCAGAGCCGGCCGCTGCCGCAAAGGCCCGGGAGACGCCTGCACATGGCTGAACGCCGGGGAAAGGTCAGCGCGAGTGGCCACAAACCGCATGCCCACAGCCCCCGGGACAGGCGCATGATTCGCTCCGCAGTGTTACGAAGTAACAATCCAGTCACCCCTACCGGCCCCTTCCACAGCCCATCCGCCATGAAGCCCTCCCTGCTCGCTACCGGCATCACTTTCGCCCTGGCCCTGGCCAGCCTGCCCAACCTCGCCCTGGCCGCCGATGCCGGCACCGACGCGGCGCCGGTGAAGGACCTCGATACGGTCACCGTCAGCGCCCAGCTCGACCAGGCGCGCAACGCGCTGTCGCCCGACATCGGCAGCAGCCAGTACCAGATCACCGCCGAGGACATCCAGAAGCAGCCGCTGGGGGCGTCCGCGCCGCTCAGCCAGGTACTGCTGCAGGCGCCCGGCGTGGTCCAGGATTCCTACGGTGGCGTGCACGTGCGCGGCGACCACGCCAACCTGCAGTACCGCATCAACGGCGTGCTGCTGCCGGAATCGATCTCCGGCTTTGGCCAGACCCTGGATGCACGCACGATCAAGAGCATCCGGCTGATGGACGGCGCGTTGCCGGCGCAGTTCGGCGAGCGCACCGCCGCGGTGGTCGACATCACCACCCGCAGTGGCGCCGAACTTGGCAATGGCGGCAGCGTCGGCATCACCACCGGCTCGTTCGGCAAGGTCAATCCGAATGCCTCCTGGTGGGGCTCGCAGGGGCGCTGGAGCTGGTTCCTGACCGGCAACTACGACCAGAACGAGGTGGGCCTGGAGAACCCGACCAGCTCGCGCAAGCCGGAGCATGACGATACCCACCAGGGCAAAGCCTTCGCTGACCTGACCTATCTGGTCAACGACACCACCCGCCTGAGCGTGTTCGCCGGCTTCGCCAACAACCGCTTCCAGATTCCGGTCAATCCGGGGCAGACGCCGCAGTTCGGCTACCTGGACACCACCACCTTCGATTCCAGCCAGCTGGATGAGACCCAGCGCGAAACCACCCGCTTCGGCATGCTGGTGCTGCAGGGCACGCTGGGCGAGACCGCCTACCAGGTCTCCGCCGGCCAGCGCTACAGCGATGTCGGCTTCAATCCCGACGTGGCCGGCGACCTGGTGTTCAGTGGCGTCGCCTCGCAGGTCCAGCGCAGCAACCGCGCCAATACGCTGCAGGCGGATTTCTCCACGCCGCTGGGCGACAACCACACGCTGCGCTACGGCGTATACGGCAACCAGGAACGCGCGCGTGCCAGCACCAACAGCTGGGTGTTCCCGGTCGACGATGACGGCGAGCAGGCCAGCACCACGCCGCTGCAGATTGCCGACAACAGCGCGTTCAAGGCCACCACCCTGGCGGTCTACGTGCAGGACGAATGGAAGATCGGCAACGACTGGACGGTCAACTACGGCCTGCGTGGTGATCGCTACAAGGCCTTCGGCCAGACCGAGGGCCAGCTCAGCCCGCGCCTGGGCGTGGTCTGGAATGCCAGCGACAGCACCACCGTGCATGCCGGCTACTCGCGCTACTTCACCCCGCCGGCGAGCGAGCTGATCGCCACCAGCGACATCAGCCTGTATGACGGCACCACCAACGCACAGCCATCCGGTGGCAACAACATCCCGCTGGCCGAGCGCAGCGACTACTACGACATCGGTGTCTCCCAGCAGGTCGGCGACCACCTGACCCTGGGCCTGGATGCCTACGACCGGCGCGTATCGCGCCTGCAGGACGAAGGCCAGTTCGGCGCCGCCTACATCTACTCGACGTTCAACTACCGCCGTGGCCACATCCGCGGCCTGGAATTCAGCGCCGACTACAGCAACGGCCCCTTGAGCGCCTACTTCAATGCCGCCCTGAACAAGGCCATCGGCACCGACGTCATCACCAGCCAGTACAACCTCGACCCGGAAGCACTGGCCTACGTGGCCGACCACTGGATCCACCTGGACCACGACCAGAAGCTGACCTCGTCAGGCGGTTTCAGCTATGCCTTCGCCGGCCACAACCGCATCGGCGCGAACTACGTGTTCGGCAGCGGCCTGCGCTCGGATACCGACACCGTGCCCAACGGCGGCGAACTGCCGTCCTACCTGCAGGTGAACCTCAGCGCCGGCCACGACTTCAATGCCGACAGCGGGCATCCGCTGCACATGCAGGTGGCGTTGATCAATGCACTGGACCGCAGCTACCAGCTGCGTGATGGCGGCGGCGTGGGTGTGTTCGCCCCGCAGTGGGGCCCGCGCCGCGGTGCCTACCTGAGCCTGCAGCAGGACTTCTGAGGACGGGCCGTGGTAATGCCGGCCGCTGGCCGGCAACTACGGGACACCCGCCATCGCTCATGAGGTTGCCGGCCAGCGGCCGGCACTACCTTGCGTCAGCGCTTGACCTTGCGCAGCGACACCACCAGCGCCCACAGCGCCAGCAGGACGAACCACACGCCCGACCACATCGGCATGGTCATGCCCAGGAAGGTCCAGTCGATGTTGCCGCAGTTGCCGGTGCCGGTCAGCACGGTGCGGAACACTTCCAGCGGCCCCATGGTCTCGCTCAGGAACGCCAGCGGCGGGCCGCAGGTGGAACCCATTTCCGGCGGCAGCATCTGCACGTAGACATGGCGCCCAGCAATGCCGATTCCGACAGCTGCCGCAATGAAGGCAAGGATGCCGTAGGTCGCGCGCCCAGGCCGGTTCGAGGGACCGTGCAAGGCGCCGATCAGGAACAACAGGCCCAGTGCAGCGAATGCCAGGCGCTGGAAGATGCACAGCGGGCAAGGCTCCAGCCCCATCTTCAGCTGCAGGAAGATGGCGTAGCCAAGCAGGCCCACGCAGATCAGGAAGCCCAACAGGAACTGGGCGCGGAAGGGCCAGCGCAAAGGATTCATCGTGAACGCTCGAACGGATCAGGCGCCAAGCGTAACCGAGAGCGCCTCCCGTTCGAACCGCCACACGGCACGCCTGTCGGAACGGTGTGGGCCGGAGCGGAGCCCGGAAACGCAAACGCCGGGCATGGCCCGGCGCTACCAGAACGCAAAAGCCCGGCAGAGGCCGGGCTTTCGCTGTGTCGCGTTGGAACGGTCCGATTACTCGGCCACTTCCTCGGCCACGGCCGGACGGTCGACCAGCTCGACGTAGGCCATCGGAGCGTTGTCGCCGGCGCGGAAGCCGCACTTCAGCAGACGCAGGTAGCCGCCCGGACGGTTCGCGTAGCGCGGGCCCAGGATGGTGAACAGGTTGCCCACGGCTTCGTTGTCACGCAGGCGGGCGAAGGCCAGACGGCGGTTGGCGACGGAGTCGACCTTGGCCAGGGTGATCAGCGGCTCGGCAACGCGGCGCAGTTCCTTGGCCTTCGGCAGGGTGGTCTTGATCAGCTCGTGCTTGAACAGCGAGGCGGCCATGTTCTTGAACATCGCTTCGCGGTGGGCGCTGGTGCGGTTGAACTTACGGCCAGACTTCATGTGACGCATGGTGATATTCCTTGGTTAATGATGAGGCTGTGTGGATCGTTGTCGCCATCCTGGCGTTGCTGCGCGGACTGCGGTTGGTCCTGGCCATCCGTCCTGGACGACCTGCCCGCGAACCTGCGGTTCGTCGTGGCATGTATGTTGCGTTGAAGGCCCCACCGCGAACGGTGGAGCCTCCAGGCATTACCGATATCAGCCCAGCATGCCGTGGCTGGCGACGCCGGCCGGCGGCCAGTTCTCCAGCTTCATGCCGAGGGACAGGCCGCGCTGAGCCAGCACTTCCTTGATCTCGGTGAGCGACTTCTTGCCCAGGTTCGGGGTCTTCAGCAGCTCCACTTCGGTCTTCTGGATCAGATCGCCGATGTAGTAGATGCTTTCGGCCTTCAGGCAGTTGGCCGAACGCACGGTCAGCTCCAGATCGTCGATCGGGCGCAGCAGCACCGGATCCACGCCGTTGTTGGCCGGCTTGGCTGCACCGCGGTCGCGGTGGGTGAAGTCACCGAACACCGACAGCTGGTCGCTGAGGATGTCGGCGGCGGTGCGCACGGCTTCCTCGGCGTCGATGGTGCCGTTGGTCTCGATATCGATGACCAGCTTGTCCAGGTCGGTACGCTGTTCGACACGAGCCGCTTCCACGGCATAGGCGACGCGGCGGACCGGCGAGAACGAGGCATCCAGGACCAGGCGGCCGATGGCACGGGTTTCTTCGTCCGGACGACGACGCGCGGCAGCCGGCTGGTAGCCGAAACCACGTTCGATCTTCAGACGCATGTTGATCGCCGTATCCTTGGTCAGGTGGCAGATCACATGATCGCTGTTCAGGATCTCCACATTGTGGTCGACCTTGATGTCAGCAGCAGTGACAACGCCCGGACCCTGCTTGGACAGGGACAGGGTGGCGCTGTCGCCGGAATGCATACGGATGGCCACGTCCTTCAGGTTCAGCAGGACTTCGAGCACGTCCTCCTGCAGACCTTCGACCGTGGTGTACTCGTGCAACACGCCGTCGATTTCGACTTCCGTGATGGCGAAGCCCGGGATGGACGACAGCAGCACGCGACGCAGGGCATTACCCAGCGTATGCCCGTAACCCCGCTCCAAAGGTTCGATAACGACCTTTGCACGGGTGTCGGTAAGGCGTTCGATCTGCGGACCGCGAGGACGCAGAACCTGGTTGGCGGTAACCGTCATGTTGCGGGTTCTCCTAGTGAACCCCCGGCCGTCGCCGGGGGCTCTCCAATGATGAATTACTTCGAATACAGCTCGACGATCAGCGCTTCGTTGATGTCCGCAGGCAGATCCGAACGATCCGGAACAGCCTTGAAGATGCCGGTGAACTTGCCGGAATCCACTTCAACCCACGACGGGCTCAGGTCATGCTGGGCGGCGACGGTCAGGGCTTCCTGGACGCGCAGCTGCTTGGCAGCCTTTTCAGACAGAGCGATGGCGTCGCCAGCCTTGACCTGGTACGAAGCCAGGTTGACCGACTTGCCATTCACGGTGACGCCGCGGTGCGACACCAGCTGACGGGCAGCCGGACGGGTCACGGCGAAGCCCATGCGGTAGACGACGTTGTCCAGGCGGGTTTCCAGCAGCTGCAGCAGGTTCTCGCCGGTGTTGCCCTTCTTGGTCGAGGCCTTCTTGTAGTAGTTGCGGAACTGACGCTCCAGCAGGCCGTAGATACGCTTGACCTTCTGCTTTTCACGCAGCTGGGTGGCGTAGTCGGACAGCTTGCCCTTGCGGGCAGTGGCGCCGTGCTGGCCGGGCTTCTGCTCCAGCTTGCACTTGGAGTCCAGCGCACGCGCCGGGCTCTTCAGGGACAGGTCGGCGCCTTCGCGACGGGCGAGCTTACAGGTAGGACCGATATAACGAGCCATTTCTTATCGCTCCCTTTAGACGCGACGCTTCTTCGGCGGACGGCACCCGTTGTGCGGGATAGGCGTCACGTCGATGATGTTGGTGATCTTGTAGCCGACGTTGTTCAACGAACGCACGGCCGACTCACGGCCCGGACCCGGGCCCTTGATGCGGACTTCCAGCGACTTCACGCCGTAGTCCAGCGCAGCACGACCGGCCTTTTCGGCAGCCACCTGGGCAGCGAACGGGGTCGACTTGCGCGAACCGCGGAAGCCAGCGCCACCGGAGGTCGCCCACGACAGAGCGTTGCCCTGGCGGTCGGTGATGGTCACGATGGTGTTGTTGAACGAAGCGTGGACGTGGGCAACGCCGTCGGTGACGACGCGCTTGATCTTCTTCTTGGTCTTAGCAGCGGGCTTAGCCATTTATAGGTCCCTTACTTCCTGATCGCCTTGCGCGGGCCCTTGCGGGTGCGGGCGTTGGTACGGGTGCGCTGGCCACGCAGCGGCAGGCCGCGACGGTGACGCAGGCCGCGGTAGCAGCCCAGGTCCATCAGGCGCTTGATCGCGATGCCGATTTCACGGCGCAGATCGCCTTCCACGATGTACTTGCCGACTTCGGCGCGCAGGCGCTCGATTTCCGGCTCCGACAGATCGCGGATCTTGGTGGTCGAAGCAACGCCTGCGACTTCGCAGACCTTCTTCGAACGGGTACGGCCGATGCCGTAAATGCTTTGCAACCCGACCCAGACGTGCTTCTGGGCTGGCAGGTTGACGCCTGCAATACGCGCCATGACGCGGTTCTCCAGCTGAGTGATGGCCGACAGCGCGCCTCGGGCACGCCAATCCGGCAGGATGGATCAAAAAAGTGAACTAGCGATACTAACAAGGTTCCGGTTTACATGGAAGCCCGTGAAACATTGAAGTTTCATGAACCCGGCCTGGGGAGTGTGCCCAGGCTCCGGCGCCGGACAAGGTTGGACCTGGGTTTCCCCGGGGCCGCCCGCGCTACTCCAGCGCAGGACCACCTCGCCACACCCCCACCCGGAACCGCTGCGGGGGCCGCCCTTCGTTTGTGTGGCCAGAGTCCGCGAAGCGGGGGACCATCACGTCAGGAAGACGAAAGTATAACAGGCTTATCAGCCGCGGGCAAAACCGCCGCGGTTGCCGCCCTTCAGGTTGGCCTTCTTCAGCAGGCTCTCGTACTGGTGGGACATCAGGTGCGCCTGCACCTGGGCGATGAAGTCCATCACCACCACCACGACGATCAGCAGCGAAGTACCACCGAAGTAGAACGAGGCGTTCAGCTGCGTGCGCATCAGTTCCGGCAGCAGGCAGACGATCACCAGGTAAGCCGAACCGGCAGCGGTCAGGCGGGTCAGCACGCCGTCGATGTAATCGGCGGTGGCCTTGCCCGGACGGATGCCCGGAATCAGCGCGCCCGACTTCTTCAGGTTGTCGGCGGTTTCCTGCGAGTTGAACACCAGCGCGGTATAGAAGAACGCAAAACCGGTGATCAGCGCAGCGAACACGATCATGTGCAGCGGCTCGCCCGGGCCCAGTGCGTTGGCGACCTTCTGCAGGGTCTGGCCGACGGCGCTCTGGTTGGCAGCCTGGCCGGACCACATGGCCAGGGTGGCCGGGAAGGCCAGCAGGCTCGAGGCGAAGATCGCCGGGATGACGCCGGCCATGTTCAGCTTCAGCGGCAGGAACGAGGTCTGGTTCATGTACGCGTTGCGACCGCCCTGGCGGCGCGCGTAGTTGACCGTGATCCTGCGCTGGCCGCGCTCGACGAACACCACGAAGAAGGTGAAGGCGAGGACGACGATGGCGATCAGCAGCAGCTGGATGAACTGGATGTTGCCGTCGCGGTAGGCGTCGAAGGTGTGGATGACCGCACCCGGCAGGCCCGCCACGATACCGGCGAAGATGATCAGCGACACGCCGTTGCCGATACCGCGCTCGGTGACCTGCTCACCGACCCACATCAGGAACATGGTGCCGGCGGTCAGTGCGACCACGGCGGTGAGCACGAAGCCCATGCCCGGTGCGTACACGACCGGAGCGCCCGACGGTGCCACCTGGTTCTGCAGCGCCAGGGCGATCGAACCGCCCTGCACCACCGCCAGCAGCACGGCGCCGATGCGCGAATACTGGGTGATCTTGCGGCGGCCGGACTCACCTTCCTTCTGCATCGCCTTCAGGGCGGGGAAGATGTGGGTGGCCAGCTGCATCACGATCGATGCCGAGATGTACGGCATCACGTTGAGCGCGAAGATGCTCAAACGGTGCAGGGCGCCGCCCGAGAACATGTTGAACATGTCCACGATGCCGCCGCCCTGCTGTTGCATCATGGCAAGCATGGCATCGGGATTGACGCCCGGCACCGGCACATAACAGCCGATGCGATAGACGATCAAAGCCCCGACGACGAACAGCAAACGTTGGCGAAGTTCAGTGAACTTGCCCATTCCGCCCGCGAGGTTACCGATGCCAGCTTGCGCCATGATTTTCTTACTCCGTCACGCTGCCGCCGGCAGCTTCGATTGCAGCCTTGGCACCCGCCGTGGCAGCAATACCCTTCAGGGTGAACGCCTTGGTCACTTCGCCCTTGACGACGACCTTGGCCTTCTTTGCAGTGCTCGGGACCAGCTTGGCAGCACGCAGGGCGGCGAAGTCGATCTCACCGGCCGGCAGCTTGTCCAGCGCGTACAGCAGCACTTCAGCGGTGTCCTTGGCGATCGGCGAACGGAAGCCGATCTTCGGCAGACGACGCTGCATGGGGGTCTGGCCGCCTTCGAAGCCAGCCTTGATCTTGCCGCCACCCTTACGGGCGAACGAACCCTTGTGGCCGCGGCCGGCAGTCTTGCCCAGGCCCGAGCCGATACCGCGACCGACGCGGGTGCGCTCGGTGCGGGCGCCCGGTGCCGGGCTCAGTTCATTGAGACGCAGAGTCATGATCGATTACTCCTCAACCTTGACGAGGTAGTGAACGGTGTTGATCAGACCGCGAACCTGCGGGCTGTCCTTCAGTTCACGGACATCGTTGAGCTTGTTCAGGCCCAGGGCACGCACCGACAGGCGGTGACGCGACTGGGTACCACGCAGGCCGCGCACCAGGCGCACCTTCACAGTCTTGTTGGACTCATTAGCCATGGTTGAGTTCCTCCACCTTCTTGCCGCGCTTGGCCGCGATGCGAGCCGGCGACTGCGCAGCAGACAGGCCCTTCACGGTGGCACGCACCAGGTTGATCGGGTTGCGCGAACCGGTGGCCTTGGCCAGCACGTTCTTCACGCCAACCGCTTCCAGCACGGCGCGCATGGCACCGCCGGCGATGACGCCGGTACCTTCGGAAGCCGGCTGCATGAACACGCGGGCTGCGCCGTGACCATCCTTGATGGTGTGCCACAGGGTGCCGTTGTTCAGGTCAACGCTGACCAGGTTCTTGCGAGCCTGTTCCATCGACTTCTGGATGGCGACCGGCACTTCGCGCGCCTTGCCATAACCGAAACCGACCTTGCCTTCGCCGTCGCCGACCACGGTCAGGGCGGTGAAGGTGAACTGGCGGCCACCCTTGACGGTCTTGCTGACGCGGTTGACCGCGACCAGCTTTTCGATCATGCCGTCGTCGACTTTCTCTTCGCGGTTACGGTCGCGATCGCGACCCCGCTGCTGACGCTCTTCTGCCATTTTGATTCCTTGGTAGTTTGGGTATGTACGGCTCGAGGCCGCTTATGGTTGTGAAGTACCGCGCTGGTGCGGTGGGCCGCTGCAGAAGAGCGGCGCCGCCCCGCCTCACTCAGACGGGCGAGCAGGCGGACAGGGGACCAGAAGTCCCCTGCCCTTATCCCTTAGAACTGCAGGCCGGCTTCGCGGGCGGCTTCTGCCAGGGCCTTGATGCGGCCGTGGTAGCGGTAGCCCGAACGATCGAAGGCAACCTTCTCGATGCCGGCGGCCTTGGCGCGCTCAGCGACGATACGGCCGACCTTGGCGGCGGCATCGGCGTTCTTGCCGTTCTTCAGGCCTTCCATGATGTCGGTCTGGGTGGTGTTGGCGGCAGCCAGCACCTTGGAACCGTCAGCGGTGAAGACCTGGGCGTACAGGTGCTGGCCGGTGCGCAGCACCGACAGGCGGGCGACGCCGAGCTCACGGATGTGGGCGCGGGTCGACTTGGCGCGACGCAGGCGGGCGATGTTCTTGTTCATGATTTTTTTCCCTTGAAAGCGGAAGGTTAGGCTTTTCCCTGAGGAGTCCGCACATGGATGTGCGGGCTCTTGCGAGGGACTCGCACTTACGCCTTCTTGGCTTCCTTACGGATGATGACTTCGTCGGAGTACTTCACGCCCTTGCCCTTGTACGGTTCCGGCTTGCGGAACGCACGGATCTTGGCGGCGACTTCACCGACGACCTGCTTGTCAGCGCCCTGCACCAGAATTTCGGTCTGGGTCGGGGTGGTGATGGTGATGCCTTCCGGCGCCACGAACACGATCGGGTGCGAGTAACCGAGCGACAGGCTCAGGTCCTTGCCCTGCATGGCAGCACGGTAACCCACGCCGACCAGCTCCAGCTTGCGCTCGAAGCCTTCGGAAACACCCTTGACCATGTTGGCCAGGATGGCGCGGACGGTGCCGGTCAGCGGGACCAGGTCAACGTTCTCGGCGCTCAGGGTGGCAACGCCGTTGTCGACGTTGATGGCAATGCCGGCCGGCTTCGGCAGCGACAGGGTGCCCTTCGGGCCCTTGACGGTGACGGAATCGGACTGGACGTTCAGTTCAACCTTACCCAGGGTGACGGGCTTCTTGGCTACGCGGGACATAGTATTACTCCTTTCGCCTTAGGCCACGAAGCACAGGACTTCGCCGCCGACGCCCAGCTGGCGCGCCTGCGCATCAGTCATGATGCCCTTGGAGGTGGAAATGATGGAGATACCCAGGCCATTCATGACCTTCGGCAGCTCGCTCTTGCCGCGGTACTGGCGCAGGCCCGAACGCGAGAAGCGCTTCAGGGTCGCGATGACCGGCTTGCCTTCGAAATACTTCAGCACGATTTCCAGCTCGGACTTGTTGTTTTCCAGCTGGGTCACGCGCAGGTCGGTGATGTAACCCTCGTCCTTCAGGACCTGGGCGATCGCAACCTTGATCTTGGACGACGGGGCTTTCACCGTCTGCTTGCCAACCGCGGCCGCATTCTTGATGCGGACCAGCAGGTCGGCGATGGGATCAGTCATGCTCATATGAGTACCTTTGAGTGCACCGATATCCGCTTTCGCGAAAATCTGTTGTCTCCTGGAAACGGGCCAGGTCCCTTGTTGCAGCAGGCCGATGGCCTGCCCTGCTACCCCGTTTGCACAGAGCAAGACGCGGGAGTATACGCCAAAAGAGCCCGGCTTGCGCCGGGCTCTTCGGTTTTTTTGCGTCGGGAAGGCTGAATGCCTCCCCTGCCCGGTTCAGGAACCCCCGAAGGGGCTCCTGATCACAGGGCCGGCTGGGATTACCAGCTGGCCTTGCGCAGACCCGGCACGTCGCCACGCATGGTGGCTTCGCGCAGCTTGTTACGGCCCAGGCCGAACTTGCTGTAGACGCCACGCGGACGACCCGACAGTTCGCAACGGTTGCGGTGGCGGCTCGGCGACGAATCGCGCGGCAGCTTGGCCAGCTTGGTTGCGGCGTCGATCTTCTCTTCGTAGGTCGCGTCCACGGAGGACACGATCTTCTTCAGAGCCGCACGCTTTTCAGCGTACTTCTTTGCCAGCTTTTCCCGCTTGATGTCGCGGTTGACCATGGAGGTCTTTGCCATTTCGGATTCCTCGACGGATCAGTTACGGAACGGGAACTTGAACGCTGCCAGCAGCGCCTTCGCTTCCGCATCGGTCTTCGCAGTGGTGGTGATGGCGATATCCATGCCGCGGATCGCGTCGACAGCGTCGAAGTCGATTTCCGGGAAGATGATCTGTTCCTTCACACCCATGTTGAAGTTGCCGCGACCGTCGAAGGAACGACCGGAAACACCACGGAAGTCGCGCACGCGCGGCAGCGAGATGTTGATCAGGCGATCCAGGAACTCGTACATCTTGTGGCGACGCAGCGTGGTCTTGCAGCCGATCGGCCAACCATCACGGATCTTGAACGACGCAACCGACACGCGCGACTTGGTGACAACCGGCTTCTGGCCGGAAATCTTGGTCATGTCGCCGACGGCGTTTTCCAGGATCTTCTTGTTGGTGGCCGCTTCGCCGACACCCATGTTCAGGGTGACCTTGACAAGCTTCGGCACTTCCATCGGATTGGTGTAACCGAACTGCTTCATCAGCGCCGGTACCACTTCTTCCTTGTAGAACTTTTCGAGACGGGAACTCATCTTCTCATTCCTCAGGCGTCAAGCGCCTCACCGCTGGAGCGGAACACACGCAGTTTGCGTCCATCCTCCAGCACCTTGAAGCCAACGCGCTCGCCCTTGCCCGAAGCCGGGTTCAGCACATTCACGTTGGAGATATGGATCGAAGCTTCGCGCTCGACCACGCCGCCGGCAACACCTGCCTGCGGGTTCGGCTTGGTGTGGCGCTTGACGATGTTCACGTTGCCGACGACCACACGGTCGCCGTCGACGCGGACGACTTCGCCCTGCTTGCCCTTGTCCTTGCCAGCGTTGACGACAACCTGGTCGCCCTTCTTGATACGGTTAGCCATGATTATCTCCTGTCGCTCACAGCACTTCGGGAGCGAGCGAGACGATCTTCATGAACTTCTCCGAACGAAGTTCACGAGTCACCGGCCCGAAGATACGGGTGCCGATCGGCTCCTGCTTGTTGTTCAGCAGGACGGCAGCGTTGCCGTCGAAGCGGATCAGCGAACCGTCGGCGCGACGCACACCCTTGCGGGTACGCACCACGACGGCGTCATACACTTCACCCTTCTTGACCTTGCCGCGCGGAATCGCATCCTTCACGGTGACCTTGATGATGTCGCCGATGCCGGCGTAACGGCGCTTGGAACCACCCAGCACCTTGAAGCACATCACCTGCTTGGCACCCGAATTGTCCGCGACGTCAAGGTAGCTCTGCATCTGGATCATGATTCAGCTCCTTATTCAGCCGCGCGCGTGATGACTTCCACCACGCGCCAGTTCTTGGTCTTGGACATCGGAGCAATCTCGGTCACGCGGACGACATCGCCTTCCTTGCAGGCGTTGTCGGCATCGTGGGCGTGCAGCTTCGTCGAGCGCTTGATGTACTTGCCGTACAGCGCGTGCTTGACCTGACGCTCAACCAGGACGGTAACCGTCTTGTCCATCTTGTTGCTGACGACACGGCCTTCGACCGTGCGCAGCGCCTTGTTTTCGATATTGTCGCTCATAGCGGCCGTCCTTACTTCTTGCTGCCGAGCAGCGTCTTGACGCGAGCAATCTCGCGACGGACGCGGCGGATATCGTGAGTCTTCGGCAGCTGGCCGGTGACCTGCTGCATACGGACAGAGAACTGTTCCTTACGCAGGTCGATCAGGTGGGCCTTCAGTTCGTCAGCCGACTTTTCACGGAGAGTTTTCAGTTCCATCAGCGCACCGTCCGGGTCACGAAAGTGGTGGTGACCGAGAGCTTGGCGGCGGCCAGGCGGAACGCCTCGCGTGCCACTTCCTCCGAGACACCCTCGATTTCATAGATCATGCGGCCGGGCTGGATCTGGGCCACCCAGTATTCCACGTTGCCCTTACCCGAACCCATTCGAACTTCGATGGGCTTCTTGGTGATGGGCTTGTCGGGGAACACACGGATCCACATCTTGCCGCCGCGCTTCACGTAGCGGCTGATCGAGCGGCGGGCCGCTTCGATCTGACGCGCGGTCAGCTGACCGTGGGCGGTTGCCTTGAGGCCGTATTCGCCGAAGCTGACAGCGTTGGCGCTCCAGCTCAGGCCGTCGTTACGGCCCTTGTGCACCTTGCGGTACTTGGTTCGCTTGGGTTGCAACATTGTCGTTACCTCGCTTCACGAGCCGGGCGCTGACGGTCACCGCGGTCGCCGCGATCGTGACGATCGTTGCGCGACGGGGTGTCGTCCTGCTTTTCCTGGCCAACCTGGGAGAAATCGAAGACCTCGCCCTTGTAGATCCAGACCTTGATGCCGATGATGCCGTAGGTCGTCTTGGCTTCAGCGAAGCCATAGTCGATGTCGGCACGCAGGGTGTGCAGCGGCACGCGGCCTTCGCGGTACCACTCCGAACGGGCGATTTCTGCACCGTTGAGGCGGCCACCCACGTTGACCTTGATGCCCAGGGCACCCAGGCGCATCGCGTTGCCGACCGAGCGCTTCATGGCACGGCGGAACATGATGCGGCGCTCCAGCTGCTGGGCGATCGACTCGGCAACGAGCTGAGCGTCCAGTTCCGGCTTGCGCACTTCGGTGACGTTGATGTGCGCCGGGACGCCCATCATCTCGCTCACTTCCTTGCGCAGCTTCTCGATGTCCTCACCGCGCTTGCCGATCACCACGCCCGGACGGGCGGTGTGGATCGTCACGCGAGCGGTCTTGGCCGGACGCTCGATCAGGATCTTGCTGATGCCGGCCTGAGCCAGCTTCTTGCGCAGCATTTCGCGCACTTTCAGGTCGGCTGCCAGGTAACCAGCGAACTCGGCCTTGTTGGCGTACCACTTGGAGTTCCAGTCCTTGGAAATGCCGAGGCGGATACCAATCGGATGAACTTTATGACCCATGGTCTTTTCCTTATCCGCTTACTTGGCGGCGCCCACAACCACAGTGATGTGGCTGGTGCGCTTGAGGATGCGGGTACCGCGGCCTTTCGCCCGCGCCATGAAACGCTTCAGGGTCGGACCTTCATCAACCATGATGGTCTGAACCTTCAGCTCGTCGACGTCGGCGCCCTGGTTGTTCTCGGCATTTGCAATAGCCGACTCCACCACCTTCTTGATCAGGTGGGCAGCCTTCTTGTCCGAGAACTTCAGCAGGTTGACCGCACGTTCGGCCGGCAGACCGCGCACCTGGTCAGCGACCAGACGAGCCTTCTGCGGGGAGATGCGCGCAGTGCGCAGGATGGCTTTCGCTTCCATTGTCATCTCTCCTTACTTGCCCGACTTCTTGTCACCACCGTGACCCTTGAAGGTCCGGGTGATGGCAAATTCGCCAAGCTTGTGGCCGACCATGTTCTCGTTGACGAGAACCGGGATGTGGTTCTTGCCGTTATGCACGGCAATGGTGACGCCTACCATGTCAGGCAGGATCATCGAACGGCGCGACCAGGTCTTGATCGGCTTCTTGCTGCCCGCAGCGGCCTCCACCTTCTTGACGAGGTGGTGATCGACGAACGGGCCCTTCTTGAGTGAACGTGCCATGGTCGATTAGCCCCTACGATCGCGGACGATGAACTGCTGAGTGCGCTTGTTATGGCGCGTCTTGTAACCCTTGGTCGGGACACCCCACGGGGTGACCGGATGCGGATTACCCTGGCCGGCCTTGGCCTCACCACCACCGTGCGGGTGGTCAACCGGGTTCATGGCAGCACCACGAACGGTCGGGCGGACGCCGCGCCAACGCTTGGCACCGGCCTTGCCCAGCTTTTCCAGGCTGTGCTCGTCGTTGCCGACTTCACCGATGGTGGCGCAGCACTCGACCGGAACCTTACGCATTTCACCCGAGCGCAGGCGCAGGGTGGCGTAGATGCCTTCGCGGGCAACCAGCTGCACGGCCGCACCAGCGGCGCGGGCGATCTGAGCGCCCTTGCCGGGCTTCAGTTCGATGCAGTGGATGGTGGTACCGACCGGGATGTTGCGCAGCGGCAGGGTGTTGCCAGCCTTGATCGGAGCATCCGAACCAGCGATCACCTGATCACCAGCCTTCAGGCCCTTCGGGGCGATGATGTAGCGACGCTCGCCGTCGACGTAGCACAGCAGGGCGATGTGGGCGGTGCGGTTCGGATCGTATTCGATGCGTTCCACGCGCGCCGGGATGCCCAGCTTGTTGCGCTTGAAGTCGATGATGCGGTAGTGCTGCTTGGCACCACCACCGACGTGACGCACGGTGATGCGGCCATGGTGGTTACGACCACCCGAGCGGCTCTGCGACTCGACCAGTGCGGCGTGCGGAGCACCCTTGTGCAGGTCGGGGGTAACCACACGCACGGCCGAACGGCGGCCGGGGGAAGTGGGCTTGAATTTCATCAATGGCATGGGATGTACCTCAGGCCTTGGCCGTTACATCGATCGACTGGCCGTCGGCCAGGCGAACGTAAGCCTTACGCCAATCGCCGCGGCGGCCAGCACGGTTACGGAAGGACTTGTTCTTGCCCTTGACGTTGACCACGTTGACAGCCTCGACCTTGACGCCGAACAGCTGCTCAACCGCGGCCTTTACATCGGCTTTGGTGGCTTCGTTCGAAACTTCGAAGGCATACTGGTTGGAGAGTTCCTGAATGCGAGCGGTCTTTTCGGAGACACGCGGGGCACGCAGCACGCTGAAGATTTTTTCGTTGCTGTTCATGCCAGCCACTCCTCGACCTTCTTGACCGCATCAGCGGTGATGACGACCGTGTCGGCACCGACCAGCGACACCGGGTCCAGACCCTGGACGTCACGCACCTGCACGTACGGCAGATTGCGGGCGGACAGGTACAGGTGCTCGGAGGCTTCTTCAGTGACGATCAGCGGGCGCTTGCCCACTTCCAGGCCGGCCAGCTTGGCGATCAGACCCTTCGTGTTGGTCACTTCGACATCGAAGGACTCCACGATGGTCAGACGGCCCTGACGGTTCAGCTCGGACAGGATCGCGCACATGGCGGCACGGTACTGCTTACGATTGACCTTCTGCTCGAAGCTGCGCGGCTTTGCCGCGAAGGTGACACCGCCGCCGACGAAGATCGGAGCCGTCAGTGCGCCATGACGCGCGCCGCCGCCCTTCTGCTTCTTCGACTTCTTGGTGGTACCTGCCACTTCGGAGCGAGTCTTCTGCGCCTTGGTGCCGGCGCGACCGGCGTTGCGGTAAGCAACGACGACCTGGTGGACCAGATCTTCGCTGAAATCGCGACCGAACACGGCGTCGGAGACCGAGACCTTGTTATTGCTACCCGTGATAACGAGTTCCATCGTCATCTCTCCTTATGCCTTGCTCGCCGGACGGACGATCACGTCGCCACCCGCCGCGCCCGGAACGGCGCCGCGAACCGCGATCAGACCGCGTTCGACGTCGACCTTGACAACTTCCAGGTTCTGGGTGCTCTGCTGCACGGAGCCCATGTGACCGGACATCTTCTTGCCCGGGAACACGCGACCCGGCGTCTGGCGCTGACCCAGCGAACCCGGCGCGCGATGCGACAGCGAGTTACCGTGGGTAGCGTCACCCATACGGAAGTTGTAGCGCTTGATGGTGCCCTGGAAGCCCTTACCCTTGGTGACACCCTGGACGTCGACGATCTGGCCGACTTCAAAGATGTCCGCCTTGACTTCGCCGCCAACGGCGAAATCGCCGAGCTGCGCGTCCTCAACGCGGAATTCCCACAGGCCACGACCCGCTTCCACCTTCGCCTTGGCGAAGTGGCCGGCTTCCGGCTTGTTGACCAGGGCAGCGCGACGAGCGCCGACGGTCACCTGCACGGCGCTGTAGCCGTCGGTTTCGACGGTCTTGATCTGCGCGATGCGGTTCGGGGTTGCTTCGATCAGGGTCACCGGGATGGAACGGCCATCTTCGGTGAACACGCGGCTCATGCCAGCCTTGCGGCCCACGAAGCCCAACGAATACTTCTTCGTCATGGTCGTAGTCCTCAGGTCAGCTTGATCTGAACGTCGACGCCGGCAGCCAGTTCGAGCTTCATCAGCGCGTCCACGGTCTTGTCATTCGGGTCAACGATATCGAGCACGCGCTTGTGCGTGCGGGTCTCGTACTGGTCACGCGCGTCCTTGTCGACGTGCGGGGAAACGAGAATGGTGTAACGCTCGATCTTGGTCGGCAGCGGGATCGGGCCACGCACTTGCGCGCCGGTCCGCTTGGCCGTCTCAACGATCTCGCTGGCCGAACGGTCGATCAGACGATGATCGAACGCTTTCAGCCGGATCCGGATCTTTTGGTCCGCCATGGCGGTAGGTTCCTTCGTTAAAAGAGCGACAGACAAAGCCTCTGGGTTGCTTTGTCCCATGAAATCCCTGAATACGGACAGCCCGCACTCCTGCAGGCCGACAAGGTCAATCCGTAGACCTCAAAAACGTAGGCAGACCTAGAAACAGGCCTGCCCAGACGACGAAGCATAATGGCACGCAAGGCAGCTGTCAACAGTTTCCTGTTGACGCCGCCTGAATGGCATTGACCCTTCCTGGTCCGGGGAACACAAGGCACATCCTGTGCCTACTTTCCCGTTTGATACGCCCCGATGCCCTACCCAGGCAACATCGGGGCGCAGAGTGTAGCAGATTACTCGATGATGGTGGAGACCACACCGGCGCCGACGGTACGGCCACCTTCGCGGATTGCGAAGCGCAGGCCGGCGTCCATGGCGACCGGGTTGATCAGGGTGACAACCATCTT